>NZ_JBSSBR010000037.1:0-25821 GCF_054059035.1 Thermostichus sp. MS-CIW-36 | reverse complement strand
GGTTTTACATACCTAGCCATACCAAGCAGCCATACTGAACATACTGTACATTATTTTCAGTATAGTCCAGCATATCATTGACTAGAGTCATGCTCTCCTGGGTGCTGACCGGCAAAATAGCTCGACAAAGCATCTCGACAAAGCATACAGTGGCCCTATCATCTGGGGGCTCTGGTATTGACCCTCAGTTTGTGGCAAGTGCTTGGAGTTTAGGGCAAGGGATCCCAAGTATCCTGCCGCCGCAGGGTAGCTTGTCGCAGCCGAGCCAAGTTGGCCGATCCGGTGCAAAAGGCAACAATGCGCAGCTCCTCGATCACGGCGCGAAAGGTTTCCACCACTGCCTGCATCTGTCCTTGGGAGACGGCGTGTAAAGCGGGGGCGGCCATACCCACCACATCGGCTCCCAGACGGATAGCTTTGGCCGCGTCGATGCCATTGCGGATGCCGCCGCTGGCCACCAGGGGTAAGTCCGGCAGCAGGCGACGAATTTCCAGCAGGGACAAAGCCGTTGGGATCCCCCAATCCCTGAAGCTGTGGGCAATGCGTTTTTTGAGAGCATCTGTTTGGCGATGGGCCTCCACCTCGCTCCAACTGGTGCCGCCCGCCCCCGCCACATCCAGGGCCGCCACACCGCATTCGGCCAGCTGCTGGGCTACTTTGGCACTGAGGCCATTGCCCACTTCCTTCACCACCACCGGCACCGGTAACTGCGCCACCAACCGTTCGATGCGGCCATACAATCCACGCCAGTCGGGATCCCCTTGGGGCTGAACCGCCTCCTGGAGAGGATTGAGGTGCAGAATCAGCGCATCCGCCTCGATCATCTCCACCGCCCGTCGCGCCTGCTCCACCCCATAACCGTAGTTGAGCTGAACGGCACCCAGGTTGGCCAGCAGCAAAATATTCGGGGCCACTTGGCGCACCTGGTAAGTCCGGGCCAGCTCTGGATGTTCCAAAGCTGCCCGCTGGGATCCCACCCCCATGGCAATACCCAACTGTTGGGCAGCGGCGGCCAGTTGTCGGTTTAGCTCATGGGCAGCCTCTGTTCCCCCCGTCATGCTGCTGATGAGCAGGGGTGCCTGTAGGCGTTTTCCCAAGAATTCGCAGCTTAGGTCGATCTCCGGCAACAGCAGCTCCGGCAGCGCCACATGCTCAAAGAAAAACCGCTCAAACCCGGTGCGGATCCCTTTGGCAGCCACATCCTGCTGCAGAACAATGTCCAGGTGATCCTGTTTGCGCTCGGAAATGGGGGGGAGAGAATTGGCCATCGCGTCAGCAGTGCAGAGCCCTTTGGTCTTGGTAGAGATTGTCAGTCTATAACGCCGTGCGCTGCCAAAGGCGAACAGCATTGCCCGTTCGCGCTAGCGGGACGGAGTCCAAGGTGACTCGCTATCTACTGGGACAGCGGTGCGGTTCCCGGTAGGGTGCCGGAGGCATAGCACTGTCGCGTCAGCGGTGCGGTTCCCGGTAGGGTGCCGGAGGCATAGCACTGTCGCGGTAGCGGTGCGGAGCACTATGATGTGGGCGGGATCCCAACCGAACAGCCATGCAACCCTTGCACATCTTGCTGGCAGAAGGCAACCCTCATCTGCGCAGCTTGCTGTGTTGGCATTTGCAACAGGCCGGACACCAAGTTTGGGAAGCAGAGACCCTTCGCCAAGCAAAGACTCTGCTGCAACACCAGCCCATTCACCTGCTGATTTTGGATGCGGAGCTGTCCAACCGCGGCGGGCTGCAATTGTGCCGGTGGGCCCATCGCCAGTACGATCTGCTGATTTTGCTACTCTCCCACCGGGGATCCGAAGCGGACATTATCGCCGGCCTAGAAGCAGGAGCGGACGATTACCTCACCAAGCCCTTTAGTATGCAACTGCTGGATGCCCACCTTCTAGCCTTGGCTCGGCGGCGACAGCGTCATATCCCCCCTACCTTTCTGCAGTACGGGGATCTCAAAATTGACCTGGTGCAACGGCGCGTCGCCTTGGCTGGGGAAGGGATCGACCTCACGCCTCAGGAGTTTAGCCTGCTGATGGTGCTGGTGCAGGCGGACGGGGATCCCGTCTCTCGTCTAGAGCTACTAGAGCGAGCATGGCCGGATTCCACCGATAACCCTCGCACCGTCGATACCCATATCCTCTCGTTGCGCAAAAAGCTGGAACGGGATCCGCGCCAGCCCAGCTTGATCCACACAGTGCGCAATGTCGGCTACTGCTTTGGCCTCAACCCCCCGCTGCTTCAGGAACAGAAAACTCTGTCAGCCGCCGCAGGCAATTCAGGATCTGGGCCTCAGCGGCAGCGTCGTGGAGTCGCAGCGTCAGGGGAGGCACCTGCAAATCAATCAATCAAATCCCGCTAGGCAGATTGCGCAGGATCCCAGTCGGGATTGCTCAGTTGCAGCAGAGACCGGCGCACCCGCTGCTCCAGAGCCAGGTTGTGATGTTGGCGGCTGACCTGCAAAGCTGCCTGCAAATCCGAAAAAGCTGTCGCTTTATCCCCCATATTCCAGTAGGCCAGCCCTCGTCCGTACAACCCATACTCGTCGGAGAGGTCGATGCGGTTCATGTCCGCTTCCAGGCGAAAGGCCCGCTCGTAGTCGTCCAAAGCAGCTTTGATCTCCCCCAGCGCATAGAGAAGGTTGCCCCTGATGTAGAGAACGTTGGGCTGTTGGGGTTCTATTTCTAGGCTGCGGCTGAGGTCGGCAATGGCCTCGTCAAAGTGATCACCACAGGCATAAGCCACACCCCGCTGGTAGTAATGGGCCGGGCTGGGATCCCAGTCAATAGCCTGCGACCAATCGGCCAAAGCCGCCTCCCATTCGCCCAGGTAGCTGTGCAAACGGGCTCGCTGGGAATAGGCAAGTGCTGAGGTGGGATCCAGGCGGATGGCTTCATCCAGGTGGGCTAGGGCCAAAGGCAGGGATCCCTGTTGCACGAGCAGGTTGGCCAAGCTGAGGTGGTGGGGGACGTTGGGGTGTAGGCGCACCAGTTCAGCAAACTCCGCCGTTGCTCCTTGGAGGTCCCCGAGAGACTGACGAATCAGCCCGCGGTAAAAATAGGGTTCTGGACGGCGTGGGGCCAACCGGGTCGCCTGGCCGAAATCCTCCAAGGCTTGGGGAACTTGGCCGAGGGCAAAGTAGGCTTCTCCCCGCAAAATGTAGGCGTTGGCCAGGCAGGGATCCCGCTGCAGAGCCAAGCTGAGCTGTTCAATAGCCCCCGGCAAATCCCGGTTCAGCCACCGTTCTCGACCACGGTTGTAGGCCAAGATGGCCGGACGGGTAAAGGCAGAGATGGCGGCTGCACCCACCAGGCCCATCACTGCCAAAAGGCGATCCTGCCGCCAACTCGCCATGCTCCCCAGCAACAGGGCAACTGCAATCAAAACGCGCAAGCCGGCAGAGTCGTGGGCTCTGAACATACTGCTCCGCACCGCTGTCACCAACGCATCCCGTTTTTTCAATTTCTCTTCGATTCTGCCCGATTGGGTTGCCCTCCCTCCTGGCCCGCTCACGCGAGCGTGCTCCGGATCCCCATTAGGCCCAAAGCATCAACCGCAGCTCGTAGGGATCGTGCATGTCGGGGTGGAAGGGGAGCAGGCGGATGGCCAACCCTTGCAAGCCGCTGGCCTCATAGCAAATCTGGCCGGAGAAGATGGCCCGATCCTCCAGCGTCTCCACATAGCGCAGGGAGATTGCCTGTCCCTTCTGAATCTGGCCCTCATCATTGACCGGCCCCTGGTAAGCTTGCACGATCACATCCTGAGGTTGCAGGGATCCCAGCCGCACTTCCACCGTCACGGTGAGGGGATCCCTGGCCATCACCACTTGGTCATCCTGTGCCAAGGCAAGGCCGGCAGCGGCAGCTTTCTTCGGGGTTTCGATCTGGACGTTGAGAACCTGGATGTTGTACCAATGCTCCTGCAGGTGGTTTTGCCAACGAACGAACTGGCGGGCCGACTCGAAGTGGTCACGGCGCATGCGGTCGAAGTAGTTGCTGAGAGGAATGTAGGCTCGCTGGACGTACTCCAGCACCATGCGCTGCGTGCTGAACTGGGGGCAATTGAGGCGAATCGCCTGCTTCATGCGCTGGATCCACTGGTGGGGTAGGCCATCGCTGCCGCGCTGATAAAAGAGAGGGGCAACCTCCTGTTCCAGCAAGTCGTAGAGGGCATTCGACTCCACCTCATCTTGATAGGCGCGATCCTCATACTCCTCACCGCGGCCAATGGGCCAGCCGGTCTGGTAATAGTCAGCCTCGTCCCACCAGCCGTCCAAAATACTGAGGTTCTGTCCACCGTTGGCTGCCGCCTTCATGCCGCTGGTGCCGCTGGCTTCACGGGGGCGCAAGGGGTTGTTCAGCCACACATCCACCCCGGCCACCATCAAGCTGGTGACATACATGTCGTAGTCCTCAATGAAAACCAAGCGCTGGCGAAACTCCGGCTGCCGCGACACCTGCACGATCTGGCGGATTAGCTCTTTGCCGGGTATGTCGCGGGGGTGGGCCTTGCCGGCAAAGATAAACTGCATCGGGTACTGAGGATGGTTGAGCAAAGCCTTGAGCCGTTCCAGGTTGTGGAACAAAAGGGTGGCCCGCTTGTAGGTGGCAAAGCGGCGGGCAAACCCAATGGTAAGCACCTCCGGGTTGAGGGCCTCAGAGGCCCGTTGGATCTCAGCCGCTGAGGCAGCCCGTTTCTGGAGCTGTTCCATCAAGCGCTCGCGGGTAAAGTTAATCAGGCGGGAGCGGCTGCGCTCGTGGGCCCGCCACAATTCCCCATCCGGGATCCGATCCACCTTCTGCCAGAGGGGATCCGAAGGAGGAGCCTCTGCCCAATCCGGCCCCAGGTAGCGGTCGTAGAGGGCTTGGTTCTCTTCCCCCACCCAGGTGCGGACATGTACCCCGTTGGTGATGGAGGTAATCGGCACTTCTTCCAGCGGGATCCCAGGCCACAGCCGGCTGAACATCTTGCGGGAAACCGCCCCATGCAGCTTGCTCACACCGTTGACAAAAGAGGCCATGTTGATGGCCAGCACTGCCATGCTGAAGGGAGATTGGAAGTCGCCAGTATTTTCCCGTCCCAAAGCCAAAAAGCGCTCCCGGCTCAGGCCCATCTGGCTGTAGTAGAAGCCGAGGTAGTAATCGATTTTGTCGGGCGGGAATAGGTCGATCCCGGCGGGCACCGGCGTGTGGGTGGTAAACATCTGGCTGGACTTGGCCACCTGCCAAGCCTCTTCAAAGCTCAGCCCCTGCTCGACCATCAACAGGCGAATCCGCTCCACCGCCAAAAAGGCCGAGTGCCCTTCGTTCATGTGGTAGACGGTGGGATGGATGCCAAGGGCGCGCAAAGCCCGCACGCCGCCGATCCCCAGCATGATCTCCTGGTGGATGCGCAGATCTTGGTCGCCACCGTACAGCTCATCGGTGATGTCTTGGTCGTACTGGCTGTTGGGCTCGATGTTGGTGTCCAGAAGATAGAGGGGCACCCTCCCCACCGTCACCTTCCAAATGCGGGCGAACACCTTGCGGTTGGGATAATCCACCTCAATCCGAATTTCTTGACCCTCCGCATCCTTTTGCAGCTCCAGGGGCATGTTAAAAAATTCATTGATTGGGTAGCGTTCCTGCTGCCAACCGTCGGGGTTGAGGTACTGGCGAAAATAGCCCTTTTGGTAGAGCAAGCCCACGCCCACCAAGGGCAAGCCCAGATCGCTGGCCGCCTTGAGGTGATCCCCGGCCAAAACCCCCAAGCCGCCTGAGTAGAGGGGTAGACAATCCGCCAAACCAAACTCTGCCGAAAAATAGGCGTAGCACTCCCCTTCCACCGCTTGGGCCGAACGATACTTGCGATACCAAGTGTCCTCCTGCAGGTAGCTCTGCAGTTGTTGGCTGGCCCGTTCCAACTGGGCCAAAAAGCCGGGATCCTCCGCCAACTCATCCAGCCGTTCCTGCCGAATCCGACCTAGAAAAGCCACCGGGTTGTGGCTGCAGGCATCCCACAGATCCGGATCCATGCGCCGGAATAGGCTGCGGGTTTCCACGTTCCAACTAAAATGCAGGTTGTAAGCCAGCAAGCGCAGACTTTCCAGCGGAGTAGGCAGGTAGGGAGTGACCTTGAACGTCCGTAGCGGCTTCATAGAGAATCCGGGAAAAGGGTTGGTTCCACTGTCAGGCTACCTTGGCCTCAGCCGGAGGGCGTGGCTTTTTAGCTTGAGTGCTGATTTTTGACATACTCCCCTGCCTTTAGGCAGGGGATTCTGGTTCCTGGTTCTGCGACAGCACTTACCATATCAGGTCTCGCCTCCACGGCAGCGGTGCTCACCTCCCCAGGCGTTCCCTCTTTCGTTCGCGTCAGCGGGACGGAGTTCTTTGGGGAGAGTGGACAGCGTCTTCTTCACCCGGTAGCCACAATGAGAACAGTCCTGCGAGGTGTATTCCGGAGGAGAACTGAGCAGGGCAGAGGTGAGCAAATAGCCGATGGTTAAAAACGGTACTTAACCGGCCAGTGGAAATGGCCAAGTGCGCTGACGTGGGAGCCTGGGGAGTTGGGTGGGGCATCCACTCTCCGAAGCATCTGTATCAGACTAAACAGAAAGAGGCTTCCAGGATATCTAGGCTCTGTACAAGTGCTCACAAAGTTCTGGATTGGTGGGAAAAACCCCTTCCCTTTCTTAGAGCAGCTCAGTGTAAAGCCTGATGCTCTTTTTTCTCTGATGGGATTACTGTAGAAGTGTTGCAACTGGAATTGTGCGGTGACCGGCTCCTCCTGCGCCCAACTTGCCAAACTCGAGATGCCCAAGATGCCCGTAACGGCTGGGATCCCTGTCACACCTTTTGCGGATCAGGCTGAGGCTGGTCACCTTTTGGTCGTGGATGATCAGCCCAACAGCCGCCTGCTGCTGGGGGATCTGCTGGAGAGCATTGGCTACCGGGTCAGCGAGGCCGAAAACGGCAATCAAGCCCTGCAGATGTTGAAAACCTTCCAGCCGGATCTGATCTTGCTGGATGTGATGATGCCGGGGTTGGATGGGTTCGAGGTCTGTCGGCGCATCAAAGCCAATGACGAGACGCGTTTGATCCCGGTGGTGCTGATTACAGCGGCCAGCGATCGCAAAAATCGCGTGCGCGGTATTGAAGCTGGGGCAGATGATTTCTTGAGCAAGCCCTTTGACGAGTCGGAATTGTTGGCGCGGGTGCGTTCCCTCGTTCGCCAAAAGCACCTCAATGAAGACTTGGATCATGCTGCCCAGGTTTTGTTCGCCATTGCCCGCAGTGTGGAAAGCCGGGATCCCACCACCGGGGATCACTGTGAGCGCTTGGTACAAATGGCCAAGAGCTTCGGCGAGTTTTTACATCTGCCCCGTCCCCTGATCAAGGTGCTGATGTGGGGAGGTTACCTGCACGACATCGGCAAAGTGGGCATACCCGATGCCATCTTGGGTAAAACAGGCAAACATACGCCGGAAGAGTGGGAGGTGATGAAATCCCATGTCTTGATCGGGGAGCAAATCTGCCGCCCACTACGCACCATGAAAGAGGTGTTGCCCCTCATCCGTCACCACCACGAGCGTTGGGATGGCAGCGGTTATCCCGACGGCCTCAAGGGGGAAGAGATCCCTCTGGTGGCCCGTATCTTCCAGATCATCGACATCTACGACGCCCTCACCTCGGAGCGACCTTACAAGCGAGCTTTCACTGCTCAAGAGGCTATAGACATTTTGCGGGAAGAAACAGCCAGAGGGTGGCGGGATCCCCAGTTGGTGGAGTATTTCTTTGAGTTTCTGCGATCGCAGGCGCCAGATTTGGAGTAGGCTGGATAGAGCTTGCTTGTAGTGTATCAGCAGGATAGAGTCTTTTGCCGGGTGCCGATCCGCTGCGCCGTTGTGTAGGCTGTCGCCAGTTGTTTCCTCGCTCACAACTGTGGCGGCTGGTCAGGCAATTTGATTCCCACCAAGTGCTTTTGGATGAGGGTATGGGGCGTTCTGCCTATGTCTGTCGTCGGCTGGAATGTCTGCAGGCAGCCCGACGCAAGCAGCAAATCAGCAGAGCTCTCAAGGCACCGGTGCCTGACTCGTTGTTTCAACGGCTGTTGGATTCTCTTGAGCAGGATTGCCAGGGGCATCTCCTCCAAAAGCCTGAGCCTCAGAGGTATTCCCAAACATAGGTAAGATATTTAAACGCCCTTTTAGGTTCATCAGGTTGCGAACTACACGACAGCCCCCCTCAATTGTCAGAATGGGAGTTGGCCGGAAAACTGAGGTCAGGCTGGAGGAGCTGCAGAGAGGTTATTCTGGAGGCGCTGTTTCCATCTATTCTTTCCCCGGCTGCCCTACTGGATGTCCCCTGCGGATGTTGCCAGAGCAGCTTCAGACCTGGGTTCCCTCCAGTCCGGATCTCTAGAGGATCGCCAAGCTGCTCTCGATGCACCGGAGGAAGCCCCCGCAAGCCCAAAAGGTTCGGCTCAACCCAATAACCGGGTTCCCATTGACTTGGAGAGTAAAACTGACGAGGAGAAAGGAGCAGAGGCTAGCAGACGAATGACCGACAAAGTTCGACTCTATGACATTGCCCGTGAGATGGGGCGTGACAGTCGGGAGGTGCTGGAGATTTGTGAGCAACTGGGGATCCCTTTCAAAACCCACAGCAGCACCATTTCTCCGGAGCAGGCTGAGTTGGTGCGCAGCAAGCTGGGCGCCTCCCGCATTGTGAAGCCTCCTCGACCCCGGCCCAAACCCCCATCTGAAAACCTCCCGCCGGAGCCTCCTGCTGAAGCTAAAGCCAGTGAGCGCCCTCAGCAGAAAGTTCCCGGCACCGCCAGCGCGATCGTCGGCATTCGTCGGCCCGCGCCCGTTCAGCAGCAAGCCCCAGTTGGCGAGGCCAAGACGGCTGAAACTCCGCCGGCTGCCAAGCCCTCGCCATCTCGACCTGAGCGAGTCTCCCCCGAAAAAGGATCTGCCAGCGGTGGTGCTCAGCTCATAGGCCCGCCGCGGCGGCAAGTTAGCCCTCCTGTCCGCTCGTCTGAGGCCACCCAAGAGCCGGGGACGGCTTCTCAACCGGCACCCCCCCCCATTCGCCCTGAACCTGCCGCAGCCAAAGCCAGCAGCTCCGAGCCCAGTTCTGTGGCCAAGCGCCCAACTGTGCTCACCCCCCCTCGACGAGCTACCTCCGAGGCAGAACTGCCGGCAGAGCGGCCTGAACCGCCGCAAAAAGCTCCCGAGCTCAGTCGCCCCAGCCCTTCAGAAGCACCATCCCCCAGCCGCGCCCGTGCCCCTCAGCCTGCGGAAGAAAAAGCTCCTTCTCCTCCACCTGCGCAGCGACCGCGTCCACAACTGGTGGGCGCACCTGTTCGCCCTGGCACGCGTTCTCCGGTGACTGAGGAAAACCGTTCCAGCAGCGGCAAAGCCGGTGAAGCCCCTCGTCCGCAGCGGCGGATGGAATTGGTGGGGCCCCCTACCCGTCCTGTGGCCAAGCCAGCTCCCCCTGAGCCAGATGCCGCCTCTCCCTTGCCAGAGAGGATCCCTGGGGAACGTCCCAGCCCAGTGTTGGCGGAGGCTCCCGTAAGACCTACCCCACCCAAGGTCAAGCGCAAAACGGAAGAAGAAGAGGACGAGGAGTTGCAAGCTCTTAACCGACGGGCTGCCCGCGCTCAAGCCAAACGCAAACGCAGTCGGAGACGAGGGGAAGGAGATGGAGATGGTTTGGATTTGGATCCCATGACCATCATTTCAGCGGTCAAGCAGGCTGAGCTAAACGCCCTCAAGCCCTTGGCTCGCCCCACCGCCAAGCCTCCTTCCTATCGCCCACCCGCGGCAACGGCTGCTCCCCCTGCCCGCCCCCGCCCTGCTGCCCGTTTGCAGCAGCAACCTACCTCCGCTGAGGCTGGTGCTGCCGATCGCGCCAGCGGGACAGAGCCCTTGCCCGAAGAGAAGGTGTTGCTCTTGGATGGCAGCCTCACCGTTCAGGAATTGGCCCACCGCCTGCGTGTGGCCGAAACCGAGATCATCAAAACCCTCTTTTTCAAAGGGGTGATGGTGACCATCAACCAAGTCCTGGATGAATCGCTGGCCGAGTCGGTGGCCAAAGAGTTGGGCTATGAGATTCGCCGACCCGAGGCAGAACCCGAGGCCAAAAAAACCGAAATGCTGGATGTGGAGGACATCGACCATCTGGTCTCGCGTCCGCCGGTGGTGACCATCATGGGCCATGTGGATCACGGCAAAACCACCCTCCTCGATGCCATCCGCGACACCAAAGTGGCGCAGGGAGAGGCTGGCGGGATCACCCAGCGCATCGGTGCCTACCATGTGGATGTGAACTTTGAAGGCCAGAAGCGGCGCATCGTTTTCCTGGATACTCCTGGCCACCAGGCTTTTACCGCCATGCGCGCCCGGGGAGCCCGCGTCACCGACATTGCGGTTTTGGTGGTGGCCGCCGACGATGGGGTACAACCGCAAACTCTGGAAGCGATCAGCCATGCGCGGGCGGCTCAGGTGCCGATCATCGTGGCCATTAACAAGATCGACAAGCCCGGCAGCCAGCCAGAGCGCATCAAGCAGCAGTTGGCGGAGCACGGCCTATTGCCAGAAGAGTGGGGTGGGGATACCCCGATGGTGGAGGTAAGCGCTCTCACCCGCCGTAACCTGGATGCTCTGCTGGAGATGATCCTGTTGGTGGCCGATGTGGCCGAGCTGCAGGCCAATCCCAACCGTCCCGCCCGTGGCACGGTGATCGAGGCCCACCTGGACAAAGCTCGCGGGCCGGTGGCTACCCTCTTGGTGCAAAATGGCACTCTGCGGGTCGGAGACACCCTGGTGGCCGGGGCCGTTCTGGGTCGGGTCAAGGCGATGATGGACGATCGCGGCCAGCGGTTGCAAGAAGCCGGGCCCTCTTCGGCGGTACAACTGCTAGGCCTGGATGAAGTCCCGGCAGCCGGGGATGAGTTCCAGGTTTACACTGACGAAAAAGAAGCCCGTCGCATTGCCCAAGAGCGGGCAGAAGCGCTGCGGCAAACCCGTCTGCAACAGGCGCTGCTGTCTCGTCGCGTGAGCTTGGGTAGTGTTTCCGCCAAAGCCCAAGAAGGCCAGCTCAAGGAGTTGAACTTGATCATCAAGACGGATGTCCAGGGATCCGCCGAGGCCATTCAGACAGCGCTGCGGGATTTGCCCCAAGAGGAAGTCCAGTTGCGGGTTCTGCTGGCGGCCCCTGGCGAGATCACGGAAACCGATGTGGATTTGGCTGCGGCCAGCGACGCCATCATCCTCGGTTTCAACACCACCCTGGCCCCCGGCGCCCGGCAGGCTGCCGATGACAAGGGCGTGGATGTGCGGGAGTACGACATCATCTACAACCTGCTGGACGATCTGCGGGCGGCCATGGAGGGCCTGCTGGAGCCGGAAGAAGTAGAGGAGCCGCTGGGTCAGGCGGAGGTGCGCATGGTGATCCCCATCGGGCGCGGTGCGGTTGCCGGCAGCTATGTGCTCTCGGGCAAGGTGCAGCGCAATGCTCTGGTGCGAGTTCGTCGCAAAGGGGAGGTGGTTTACGAAGGTCGTCTCGACTCTCTGAAGCGCTTCAAGGACGACGTGCGGGAGGTGGCTGCCGGCTTCGAGTGTGGGATCGGCATCGACAAGTTCCAATCCTGGCAGGAAGGCGACATCATCGAGGTGTACCAGATGGTCACCAAGCGGCGGACGCTCACTCCCGCCTAGCTTCACCCCAAGCGACTCTAGGTCGGCCTGCGTTCTCGGGCAGGGGATCCCAAACAGGGCGGGAAAGTTTGAGCTGATCGTGCGAGCGGGAGGAGTCCTCAGAGGGAGGGAAGGGATGCAACAAAGCCAGAGACTGAGCCAGATGCTGTTTGTCACGCTGCGGGAGGATCCCGTCGAGGCCGAGTTGCCCAGCCACAAATTGCTGCTGCGGGGCTGCTTTATCCGGCGGCTCTCCCCAGGGATCTACACCTATCTGCCGCTCCTCTGGCGGGTGCTGCAAAAGATCTCGGAGATCGTTCGCCAGGAGATGAACGCCATCGGTGGGCAAGAGTGTCTGCTGCCCCAGTTGCAGCCGGCGGAGATCTGGCGGGAATCGGGGCGATGGGATGTGTACACCCAAGCCGAGGGGATCATGTTTGCCCTCAAGGACAGGCAGGGGCGGGAACAGAGCCTCGGCCCCACCCACGAAGAGGTGATCACCCTGCTGGCCCGCGACCTGATCCGTTCTTACCGGCAATTGCCCCAAACCCTCTATCAGATCCAGACCAAGTTTCGGGATGAGATTCGGCCCCGCTTTGGCCTGATGCGAGGGCGGGAATTCATCATGAAAGACGCCTACTCCTTCCATGCCAACGAGGAAAGCCTGCGCCAGACCTACCAGGATATGTACCGAGCCTATAGCCGCATCCTCAGGCGCTGTGGGCTGGAGTTTCGCGTGGTGGATGCTGATGCCGGGGCGATCGGGGGGCCATCGGCGGCCTCGCAGGAGTTTATGGTGCTGGCCTCTGCGGGAGAAGATGAGATCCTCTACACGCCCGATGGCTCCTATGCTGCCAATGTGGAAAAGGCTGTCTCCATCCCGCCGCAGGCTGCAGATTCTCCCTACGGATCTTTTCAGGTGTTGGATACACCGGGGACGGAGACCATTGACAAGCTCGCCGATTTCCTGAAGATTTCCCCCACCCTTATCGTCAAAAACGTCCTCTACCAAGCCCTTTACGACAACGGCCTGCGGGTGGCAGTGCTGCTCAGCATCCGCGGGGATCAAGAAGTCAACGAGGTCAAACTGGCCAACCACCTCAGCCGCTTGGCAGAGCGCTACCAAGCCAACAAGCTGCTCAAGCTCACCTTGGCGGATGCCGAGATCCAAAACAGTTGGCAGGGGGATCCCATCCCGGTGGGCTACATCGCTCCTGATTTGCCGGATAGCTGTCTGGGCCGGCAAAAAAACCTTGCCCCCCAGATCCTGCGCTTGGCCGACCAGACGGCAGCTCTGCTGCAGAACTTTGTGACCGGCAGCAACCACGTGGGGCGGCACGTGGTGGGGGCCAACTGGGGCGAGCAATATCCCCTGCCGGAAGTGGTGGATGTGCGCAAAGCGCAAGCGGGGGATCGTTCTGTACTCAACCCCGACCAGATTCTGGAAACGGCCCGTGGCATCGAGATCGGCCATATCTTTCAGCTAGGCCTCAAGTTCTCGCTGCCAATGCGGGCCACCTTTACCGACGAACAGGGATCCGAGCAGCCCCTCTGGATGGGCTGTTATGGCATTGGGGTATCCCGCTTGGCCCAGGCGGCGGTGGAACAGTCCCACGATGCCAACGGCATCATCTGGCCCGTGGCCATTGCCCCCTATCACGTAGTGGTGGTGGTGCCCAACATCTCGGACGCCGAGCAGATGAGCGTGGCGGAAAAACTGGTGCAAGATCTCGCTGCTGCCGGCATCGAGACCCTCTGGGATGACCGGGACGAGCGGGCCGGGGTGAAATTCAAAGATGCGGATCTGATCGGGATCCCTTACCGCATCACCACAGGGCGCAGCCTCAAACAGGGCAAGGTGGAACTCACCGAGCGGGCCAGCGGCCAAGCCACGGAAATTCCCATTGAAGAAGTGGTGACTACCCTGAAAGAGCGGATTGAAGCAGCCCTAGTTGTGCCGGACTGAGCGTGGCTTCTCCTGAACCCGATGCTGAACATCTCCATTCTTAAAGAAGACGAATCCTATACTTTTCGCTCTTATTTTGAGATGCCCTACGAGCCAGATGAAATCTTGGCTCAGTTCGGCTATCAACTGGAAATTGGGGAGTGGACATGGCCTGTTGCCCCTGCGCCGCCGCAAACCCCAGTTTTGAAAGATCGGATCCGACAATTGTTACCTTTGGTTAGCCTCACCAGCGAAACAGCGCGGCGGGAATTGCTGGTGGCTCCTGTGCTGACCGAAGTGGCTCTCCATTGTCGAGTTCCTTTGCGGCTGGAGTATCCCCTGATGGTCAACAATTGGTTGAAGGGCAGCCTCGATTATCTGTTGCGAGGGAAGAACATCCTGCTGGTGGTTGAAGCCAAAAAGGACGATCTAACGCGAGCCTTTGTGCAAATGGCTGTAGAAATGATTGCCCTGGCGCAGGTGGAGCAGCAGGCTCAGATCTACGGTGCAGTGACGATTGGGTCTATCTGGCAGTTCGGACAAATTCTTGCCGATCAGCAGGTGATCAAACAAGACTTAACGCTGTATCGAGTACCTGAGGAGCTGGAAACCATTGCCGGCATTCTCACTGCCATGGTCAGCAACCCTAGCCAATCGTGAATTAAAAGCGTGAATTAAAAGTAAGTCATGGATCGAAAAACAGTCTGGTTTGCCCTAAAATTGATGCTGGCTGCTGCCGGGATCAGCACAGCCATCAAGTATGGTGGCCCTTACTTGGCCTTGCCGGAGCAAATGCCAGTGGTGGTCGTGATGATCGTTTTGCCCACCTTGATCATGGCCGGGATCCTGTGGCGCTGGCAAATGCAGTCCCCTCTATCCAAAACTCCCCTACAAGCCGGCAAGGGATCCCTGGGAATTGAAGATGATAGAGCCTTCACCCCCAGCCCTTCTCCCAGGGGAGAGAGGGAAGTCTGAACTGCTGGACATGGAAGGCTGCCCAGATCCCTTGATGGGTGGGGGGAAGGCTATCGGGATGGGCTGGGATCCCTTGAACCCCTACTGCTGGGTAAGGCGCAGGGTTACCGTTGGGCTGGTTTGGTTGCCGGAAGTGGCCGTGAGATTCACCTGATACACCGTGCCAGAGGCCGGAATGGGAGGCCGAACGGTGATGGTGAAACGGCCCTGGGCATCTGCCTGCACCGTTTGGTTGGTCACGGTCTGTTGGGCGCTGATGATGCCCCCCAGAGAGGTCGAAGCCGTTACATTCACCCGCACCGAAGCATTGGGAGCTGTAGTGCCCTGCAGCGTAAACGAAGAACCGGAAACCCGATCCCCATCCTGCAGGTTGGTGATTTGAGGCAAGAGGGGGCTGGGGGCGCTGACTGTAGCGGAAACCTCTTGGGTGGTCAGCCGCTGGATGCCCCCGGTGGCCCCTTCGATCAGGCGGGCCGGTTGTTCGGCGGTCATGAAGCGCACTTGGCCACCATTTTCCAGGCGGGCGACGACGATCCCTTCCCGGGTGGTATCTTTCGCCTCGATTAGGGCGTTCACTACATAGGTGCCGCTGGAAACTTCCTGAGCCGGCAGGGTTTGCACTTGCCGTCCATCTTGGATGAGGTAAACCGTCACCCGGCTGGAAGGAGTGCCTTTGACGGTAACCAGCAGGATTTCCCCGGCTGCCAAGGGGCGACTGCCGGCATTGTGATCCACCAGGTCGATGGAAGCGCGGACAGGGCTACCCACGGTGAAGCTCCAGGTCACGCGGCGGGTCACCCCCTGGGTATTGGTGAACTCCAGCAAGACTTCCCGACGCCCCGGCGGCAGAGGTTGGGCAGGGCGATAGGTGAAGAAATCGCGGGTGATCACCGACTGGGACGTGACATCTTGACCATCCACAAAAACCCTCACCGTTTCCGGGCGCACGCTGACGCCATCTTGGCTGCGGAAAGAAGCCGAGATTGGGGAGGTAGGTTCAACATTGGTGGCCGCTTGAGCTGGGCTGGGATCCGTAATTTGCTGAGCCCTTGCAGGCAAGCTCGACAACCCCACAACCGCAGCACCGATCACCAAGGCCCGGGGAAACCAGGAATACAAGTTATCGCTCATGAGACCATCCAAGAAAAAGATAGAGTACAGACAGACTACACAGGCAACAAGCCCAGAGAAAGGCTAAACAGAGTCCGGCAGAACATCGGCCTCGATATCCTGTTCATATCCTGTTCGAATCCTGTCACAGGGGATGGCCCCTGTCGATACGCCTAAGCCTCTGATCGGCTCTCCAATAGACTCAATCCCAGCGTCAAAACCGGGCAAAGTCAACTGCCATCTACCGTGTGGGATCCCATGTCCATCCTGGCAAAGGCCAGAAGATGACTGTAGGTGAGGATGTAAGGGATCCCTTTGAAGGATTTGACTTAACTTGTGTTCGATGGGTAATCGATGG
Organism: Thermostichus sp. MS-CIW-36; assembly: GCF_054059035.1. Lineage (NCBI taxonomy): Bacteria > Bacillati > Cyanobacteriota > Cyanophyceae > Thermostichales > Thermostichaceae > Thermostichus > Thermostichus sp. MS-CIW-36. Next base: position 9,756 of record NZ_JBSSBR010000037.1, on the reverse strand, counting down.
GTATCAGCTCATCTCAATTCACAAAAATAGCCCCTGTCGCTTGCAGATCGAGGCAGTGGTCGCCGGAGACATCGTTGACCAGGCGCACTTCTACAGTGATCACGTTGAAAGAATCCACGCTCACCTGGTAGCCCACAGGAGCCAACATCGGCGTGTTGATGGCCATGCAATTGGGGATCAACAGGTTGCTCAGGCGCAACGTTTCGCCGGCAGGCAGTTCCGAGACTTTCTGGCGGGGATCGGTAAAGCCGTATTCCAAAGGCAGACCTGTGTGATTGCGGATCACCAGCTCGGCAGGTAGGTTGGGGTTAAAGCGGGCCACTGGGCGATCAAAAACCAATTGATCGACACCCACCGGTAAGCGCGGCAACGGCACTGTCTGAAAGGTAGGCTGAGCGGCAACCCAGAGGGATCCCTGCAACAACCCTCCGCCAACCCAGCCGCCCAGCAGAGTCGCCAACGTCAAAACCATTCTTTTGCTCCGTTCTGCATAGCTCATGGCTTTCGCCTCAGGATGTGCTTCCAGACTGGTGGGAGTTGGATCCCTTGCCTGCTTGTATTGTTCCCAAAAACGGCTGGCCGGGCCAGATGGCTGCTGTTTTTTCCAGGGTATGCCCCAACCAGCTAAGATCCCGTGGGGGGGAAGTTAAGTTAGAGTTGGCAATGCAAAGGGAGGCATGGCCATGCCAGCAGAACCGAAAAAGTCGGAGAAAAACTTCTCGTGGAAGGGCAGTGCCGACGCGGGCCGGGCGCTGACGATTTTGGCTGCCGTGGGAGCCGCGGTGATTTTACTGGCGGGGTTCCTACAGTAGGCAAACAGTAGGCAAAGCTGTTTGTGTCTGCAGCCGGCACAAGCACCTCAGCACGGCGGCGGAAGCCAAAGTTTCTTCTTCAAGGCGATTTCAAGGCGATGGTGGCAGCCTGCTCGACTTCCAACTTGCCTTCAAGGATCATCCCCGCCATGGTTGAAGATGTCCTCAAGGCAAAGGTGTTGTCTGCGGGGCAGGAAGCCGCCCTCGACTGCGTTCTCCGCCATGGCTGCCCTACAGAAAGAAGCAGATCCGGATGCTTTGGAAGTCCTGCTGATTGGTTGATGCGAGGTTCGCTACGCCTGTCCGGGTCACGCCGCTGGGCAGCAGGCTCAACAGGGAAAAAAGCCCAGCAGAGAAGGGATCCCTGCTGAGCCCCTTGAAAGCGCCGAGGAAGGGGTAAAGTGCCCTCAGCCCAGCAGCCGGCGGGCAGTGTTGACCACGTTTTCCACCGTGAAGCCAAACTTCTCCATACACACCGGGCCGGGGGCAGAGGCGCCAAAGCGGTCGATGCCAATGGCCACCCCCTCAAACCCCAGGTACTTGTGCCAGCCGAAGGTGGAACCTGCCTCGACGGAGACGCGCTTGGTGACGTTGGGGGGCAGAACGGAATCGCGGTAGCTCTGGGGCTGGGCCTCAAACAGCTCCATACAGGGCATAGAGACCACCCGCACGGCCCGGCCTTCCTGCTTCAGTTGGGCTGCAGCTTTCACCGCCAGCTCCAGTTCAGAGCCGGTGGCGATCAAGATCAGCTCTGGATTGGGGGCATCCACCACCACATAGGCCCCTTTGGCTACGCCTTCAACAGAGGTGCCCTCCACCGGGTTGACGGCTTGCCGGGTAAACACCAGCACAGAAGGGGTGGTCTTGGCTTCTAGGGCCACCTGGTAGGATCCCACCGTTTCGCGGGCATCCGCTGGGCGCAGCACATAGAGGTTGGGGATAGCCCGTAGGGAAGCCAGTGTCTCAATGGGCTGGTGAGTGGGGCCATCTTCCCCCAAGGCGACGGAGTCGTGGGTCATGACGTGCAGCACCCGCACTTGCGAGAGGGCCGATAGGCGGATGGCAGGCCGCATGTAGTCGGTGAAGATCAAAAAGGTGGCGTCGTAAGGGATGAGACCTCCATGAAGCGCCATGCCGTTGGCAATGGCTCCCATGCCGTGTTCCCGCACCCCAAAGCGGAAGTTACGCCCCTCGTAAGAGCCGGCCTGAAACTCTGGGATCCCCTTTAGATAAGTCATGTTGGAGTGGGCGAGATCTGCGGATCCCCCCAGCAGTTCCGGCACCGCTTTGGCCAAGGCATTCAGACAAAACTTGGAGAGGTTGCGGGTGGATTCTCTGCCAGTTTCGGCAATGGGGGCCAGCGCTTCTTTCCAGCCCACCGGCAGCTCCCCGGCCATGATGCGCTTGAACTCGGCGGCCTCTTCGGGGTAAGCCTTCTCGTAGGCGGCGAAGCGCTCGTTCCACTCGGCCTCGGCCTTGGCCCCTTTTTCGATGGCCTGGCGGAAGTGGGCCAGCACCTCGTCGGGAATGTAAAACTCCGGCTCCAGAGGCCAACCCAGGTTTTGTTTGGTGAGCTTCACCTCTTCCGGCCCCAGGGGTGCCCCATGGACGCTCTCGCTGCCGGCCTTGTTGGGGGATCCGTAGCCGATGGTGGTCTCGACAATGATCAAAGAAGGCTTGTTGGTGACTTCCTTGGCTTTTTGGATGGCCTCGGCGATCCCTTTCAAGTCGTGGTTGCCATCCTCTACTTTTTGCACATGCCAGCCGTAGGCTTCATAGCGTTTGCCCACATCTTCCGTAAAGGCGATTTCCGTTCTGCCGTCGATGGAGATGTGGTTGCTGTCGTAGAGCATGATCAGCTTGCCCAGTTGCAGGTGGCCGGCCAAAGAAGCTGCTTCGGAAGCCACCCCCTCCATGTTGCAGCCATCGCCCAAGATCACGTAGGTGTAGTGATCCACAATGGTGTGGCCGGGCTTGTTGAAGCGGGCGGCCAGATGGGCCTCGGCAATCGCCAGCCCAACCGCGTTACCCACCCCTTGCCCCAGCGGGCCGGTGGTGACCTCTACCCCCGGAGTTTCAAAGTTTTCCGGGTGGCCGGGGGTTTTGGATCCCCACTGGCGAAACTGCTTGATGTCCTCTAGGCTCACATCAAAGCCGGTCAGGTGCAGCAGCGCGTACTGCAGCATGCAGCCATGCCCCGCCGAGAGCACAAAGCGATCCCGATCCACCCACTTGGGGTTGCGGGGGTTGAACTTCATGAACTGCTGCCACAACACATAGGCCATGGGTGCTGCTCCCATCGGCAGGCCAGGGTGGCCGGAGTTGGCCTTCTGAACAGCATCCACCGCCAAAAAGCGAATCGTGTTGATGGCAAGTTGTTCCAGAGAGGGAGGAGCAGCAACAACCATGTGGGATCCCTATCGCTCGACATTTGCTTTCCAGTATGCCGCGTTTTGGGTCGTGCTTCCGAGGCGGCAGGGATCAATTGGGCCGGGAAATTGGCTTTGTCCAAATTCCAACGGGGCCAAATGGCAGGCTAAGCTGAGTGATACCGTCGCTGCTGTTTTGTGTTGGAGCACTTCTTTGACCGTTGTTTCTTCTTCTCCTGGCGGCAAACCCTCCTGGCTGCGGGCCAAGGCCCCTCAACGGGTGGGATCCGTCAAACAACTGCTGCGGGACTTGGGCCTAAACACGGTTTGCGAAGAGGCTTCCTGTCCCAACCTGGGGGAGTGTTTTGCCAACGGCACCGCCACCTTTTTGATCATGGGCCCGGCCTGTACCCGCGCCTGCCCCTACTGCGATATCGACTTCACCAAACGCCCCCTGCCCCTGGATGCCACCGAACCCCGGCGGGTGGCGGAAGCAGTGGAGCGCTTGGGGTTGCGCCATGCGGTAATTACATCAGTGAATCGGGACGACCTGCCCGATGGGGGAGCCGGCCAGTTTGTTGCCTGCATTGCGGAAATCCGCCGCCGCATGCCCCAGACCACCATCGAGGTCTTGATCCCAGACCTATGTGGTAACTGGCAGGCGCTGCAGCAGATCTTGGCCGCCCGACCGACGGTGCTCAACCACAATACCGAAACGGTGCCCCGCCTCTATCGCCGTGTACGCCCGCAAGGGAACTACGAGCGCTCCCTCAAACTGTTGGAGTTGGCACGGCAATGGGATCCCGGCCTGTACACCAAGTCGGGGGTGATGTTGGGTCTGGGAGAGACAGCCGAGGAGATCTTGCAGGTGATGCGGGATCTGCGCCGGGTGGGTTGTGACATCCTCACGCTCGGCCAATACCTGGCGCCCAGCCCCAAACACCTGCCGGTGGAGCGCTACGTTCCCCCCGAAGAGTTCGACCATTGGCGACGGGTGGGAGAGGAACTGGGCTTTTTGCAGGTGGTGTCTTCGCCCCTAACCCGCAGCTCCTACCATGCCGAGGCTGTGCAAGAGTTGATGCAGCGCTTTCCCAGGAGGAGCTCCTGAGCGCTGGGGCCTCGCCGGCTGCCCGACCTTGTGGGTTGCGCGAGAGAAGAACCCTACTCTGAGATTGGCTCAAGGCCGGGTTTCAGGGCGGCTACAACGTCAGGGATCCCACATTTTGTTCTAACAACTGGGCCAGATCCTGCAGGAAGGCCGCTGCATGGGCGCCGTAGATGACACGGTGATCGCAGGTGAGGTTCACCTGCATTTGGGAACGGATGGCAATCGCTTTTTCCGGCGTCGCCACCACCGCGGGGCGAGAAGCGCCGATGGCCAAAATGGATCCCTGGTTGGGGGGCAAAATGGCATCGAAGCGATCCACCCCAAACATGCCCAGGTTGGAGAGGGTAAAGGTGCCGCTATTGTACTCTTCCGGCTGCAGTTGCTTACGCCGCGTCCGCTCCACCAGATCCTTCCAGCGGCGGGAGATCTCATACAGATCCAGCCGGTTGGCTTGCTTTAGGACAGGGGTGATCAGCCCGCCATCCTCCATGGCCACGGCCACGGCGATGTTGATATCCGATTTGTAATGGATGCCGTTTTCTGTGTAGCTGGCATTCAGAAGGGGGTGCTTCTCCAGGGTCATGGCCACGGCTTTGACCAAGAGGGCCGTCAGGGTGACTCCTTTGGGCTTCACCTGTTGGTAGAGGTGATCCAGGCTATCGGTGGTGATGGTGTAGCCCACGTGGAACACCGGCACGCCAAGGCTGGCGTTCATATTGCGCACCACCGCCGCTTGTAAAGTGCTGAGGGGAACTGTCTCTCCCAAGGGGACAGCCACAGGAGTTGGAGGCGCGGGGGCTGGAGCAGAGGGGGCAGCCACTGCAGGAGCGGAAAGGGCCGCAGCTCGCTCCACGTCTTCAGCGACGATGCGACCATTGGGGCCGGAGCCGCGCACGGTGCGCAGATCGATCCCCAGGCTCTCCGCCAGTTTTTTCGCCCGTGGAGAAGCCACGATCCGCTGGGATCCGGCGCCATCCGATCCATTTGGCAGTGTAGAGGTGGGGGTTGCCGCAGGGGCAGGACTTGTCGGCTGAGCTGCAGAGGCGCGGTCTACGCTAGGTGGAGCCGCAGGGGTAACGCCAGCAGCGAGGGCTTTGGCTTTTTCCTGAGCTTGGGCCACTTCCGCTTCGCTTTCGGCAATCAGGGCAATGGGGGCGCCCACCGGGGCTGATTCCCCTGCCGGCACCAGGATACTGGCCAGGATGCCGCTGTGGAAGGACTCCACGTCCATGTCCGCTTTGTCCGACTCCACCACCAGGATGTTTTCTCCTTTCTCCACGCGGTCGCCGGGGTTTTTCAGCCAGGTGACGATCTTGCCCGTTTCCATGGTGGAGCTGAGGGCCGGCATGGAGAGTTCGTGGATCATCGATGGGGATGGGAACACAGCAGAAGAGATTGTAACTCAGGAGACGGGATCCCCGCGCACGTCTCTGGGCCGGCTTTGGGCTCACCGGGTGCCAGCCGCTTCTGCTTCGGCCACCACCAGCAGGGTTTTCAACAGGGAATCGGGGTTGAGGCTGATGGAATCGATCCCCGCCTGCACCAGGAAGCGGGCGAAGTCGGGGTAGTCGCTGGGGGCCTGCCCGCAGATGCCGATCTTGCGCCCGTGGCTTTTCACCGTCTGGATCACCTGGGCGATCATCCGCCTGACGGCCTCGTTGCGCTCGTCAAAAAGGTGGGCCACCAGGGCTGAGTCGCGATCCAGGCCCAGAGTGAGCTGGGTGAGGTCGTTGGAGCCGATGGAGAAGCCGTCGAAGATCTGGCAAAACGCGTCGGCCAGGATGACGTTGCTGGGCAATTCACACATCACGTACACCTGCAGACCGTTTTCTTCCCGCACCAGGCCATGGCGAGCCATCTCCTCCAGCACCCTGTGTCCCTCTTCCGGCGTGCGGCAGAAGGGGATCATCAAGATGACGTTGGTCAGGCCCATCTCATCCCGCACCTGCTTCATGGCTCGGCACTCCAGGGCAAAGCCCTCGCGGTAGCGGGGATCCGTGTAGCGGGAAGCCCCCCGCCAGCCGATCATCGGGTTTTCCTCGTGGGGTTCGTAGCGGGATCCCCCCAACAGGTGGGCATACTCGTTGCTTTTGAAATCCGACAGCCGCACGATCACCGGCTTGGGGTAAAAGGCGGCAGCAATGGTGGCCACCCCCTGGGCCAGCTTGTCCACAAAGTACTCCGGCTTGTCGGCATACTGGGCGGTGAGCTCTGCCAGGCGCGGCTCCTCTTTCACCGCCTGCTCGTAGTTGAGCAAAGCCAGCGGGTGGACCTGGATGTGGTTGGCAATGATGAACTCCAGCCGCGCCAGCCCCACGCCATCGCAAGGGATCCCGCTGAGGCCGAAGGCTTTTTCTGGGTTGCCCACATTCATCATCAGCTGGGTGCGGGGACGGGGCAGCTCCTCTAGCGGGATCTCCGTCACCTCATAGGGCAACAGGCCCGGGTAGACCCGCCCTTCTTCCCCTTCAGCGCAGGAGACGGTGATGGGCTCGCCGGAACGGAGCACCTGCGTGGCGTTGCCGCAGCCCACAATGGCCGGGATCCCCAGCTCGCGGGCGATGATGGCCGCATGGCAAGTTCTGCCCCCCTGGTTGGTGACGATGGCGCTGGCCTTTTTCATGATTGGCTCCCAGTCGGGATCCGTTTTTTCGGTCACCAGCACCTCGCCGGCCTGAAACTGATCCGAGCGGCGCACATCCAAAATGACGCGGGCTGTGCCCTGGCCAATGGCCTCGCCTACGGCCCGTCCCCGCACCAGAGGCTCGGGCTGCGCCCCAGGCTGGGTGAAGCGATAGGTGGTCAGCTGGTTGGCCCCTTTTTGCGACTGCACCGTTTCGGGGCGGGCCTGGACGATAAACAGCTCGCCGGTGATCCCATCTTTGGCCCACTCGATGTCCATGGGGGTGAAGCGGCCCCGCAGCGCCGAGTAGTGCTCTTCGATCAGGCAGGCCCAGCGAGCCAGCTCCAGGACTTCCTCGTCCTTGAGGGCATATTGCCGGCGCAGGCTTTCGGGGACGGCCACGTTTTTGGTGGAACGGGATCCCCCCTCGTCGTAGACCAGCTTCAGGGCCTTGCTGCCCAGCTTGCGGGAGAGGATGGGGCGCAGTCCCTGCTTGAGGGTGGGTTTGAAGACCACGTACTCATCGGGGTTGACGATCCCTTGCACCACGTTTTCCCCCAGGCCGTAGGCGGCGGTGATCAGCACCGCATCTTTAAAGCCGGTTTCTGGGTCGATGGAGAACATCACCCCCGAGCAAGCCAGATCCGAGCGCACCATCTTCTGCACCCCCACCGAGAGGGCTACTTGAAAATGGTCAAAGCCCTTGATTTGGCGGTAGGAGATGGCCCGGTCGGTAAACAAGCTGGCAAAACAGTGGTGACAGGCATTGAGCACTGCCCGCACTCCACGCACGTTCAGGTAGGTCTCCTGCTGGCCGGCAAAGCTGGCATCCGGCAAGTCTTCTGCCGTGGCACTGGAGCGCACCGCCACATCGGTGTCGGGGCCGTAGCGCTCGCACAGCTTTTGGTAGGCTTCGGCGATGGCCTGCTCTAGCTGAGGGGGGAAGGGAGTTTGCAAGATCAAGGTGCGGGCAGCCTTGCCCCGCTCGCGCAAATTTTGGACATTCTCAATGTCTAAGTCTTTGAAAATCTCCTGCAACTTCTCCTCTAGGCCCGCAGAGGCGATGAACTGGCGATACGCATGGGCGGTGGTGGCAAATCCTGTCGGCACCTGGATCCCCTTTGAGGTGAGCTGCTGCAGCATTTCTCCCAAGGAGGCGTTTTTCCCGCCCACCTGGGCAACGTCCCGCAGCCCCACCTCCGTCAGGGGCAAGACCAAAGGCGGCTCTGAGCCAAGCTGGGGTTGAGAGGGTTGCTGAAGCTGGGATCCCCTGGTTGCTCCATCCGACATGCCTTACCTCCTTCTTAGATCCATTGAGCGATCCATTGAGCCAACGCCAATTGCTGGGGTGTGCTGTGTTGTCGGCTTGGGATCGCTCCCGGCTCTCCTATGCCAACACTCGGCCCAACTCATTCTTGGTGGGCCATAGCCTCACTCTAGTCAGGATTTTCTGCCCCTTAAAATTGCCCAGGGATCCCCCCAAGAAGGCTTAGAAGGCGATGAGACAAGGCAGATCCCCCCACCACCTGCCTGCGGAAGTTGCTGCAAATCTTCGACCTTTTTTACTCAGTGCAAAAGTAGCCGGGCTGCCACAATGGTCAAAGAAGGCAATTTGGGCAACAACGGCATGGAGGGCCACAAGGAGGCTGCAGCAGACATTCGCCAGATCAGGGTGACGGAAAAACAGCAGGGCTTGCGGCTGGATCGAGGATTGGCAGAGCAACTGCCGGAGCTGTCGCGGTCGCGCCTGCAGCAGCTTATCCGCCAGGGCCAGGTTTGGCTCAATGGGCAGCCCTGCCGGGATAAGGATCGCCCCCTGCAAGCTGGGGATGAAGTCGAGGTGCGGATCCCGCCAGCCACCCCGACTGCCCTGCAGCCGGAGCCGATCCCCTTGGACATTCTTTACGAAGATGACGATTTGCTTGTGATCAACAAGCCCCGCGGTTTGGTGGTGCACCCCGCCCCCGGCCACGCCAGTGGCACCCTGGTGCACGCCCTGCTGGCCCACTGCCCCCATCTTTCAGGCATCAACGGCGAGCTGCGTCCAGGTATTGTCCATCGCCTTGACAAAGACACCACTGGTGCCCTGGTGATTGCCAAACACGATCAGGCCCACCAGCACCTACAAGCCCAGATCCAGGCCAAAACCGCCCGGCGCATCTACTTGGGGGTGGTGTTTGGCCGGCCGGCCCAAAGCCAAGGCACCGTCTCTGCCCCCATTGGGAGGCACCCGGTGGATCGGCAGAAAATGGCCGTCCTGACCCCTGGCCAAGGGCGAGTGGCGGTAACCCACTGGCAAGTGTTGGAGCGGCTGGGCAACTACACCCTGATGCAGTTTGAGCTGGAGACCGGGCGCACCCATCAAATTCGGGTTCATGCTGCCCATTTGCGCCTGCCGATTGTCGGGGATCCCCTCTACACCCAGAGCAAAACCAGCCCTGTCAAACTGAGCGGCCAAGCCCTTCACGCTTGGAAACTTTCCTTCATCCACCCGCGCAGCGGCCAGCCGATGCACTTTACTGCCCCCCTTCCTGAGGAGTTCGAGCGGCTCCTGCGGCAATTGCGCAGCCAAGTCAGATGAAGCGTCGCCGTGGCCGTTCCCAACTTGCAGAGGGATCCCCCTGATTCCATCCGACGGGATCCAGGTTGCTCCCTGCGCCCAAAAGGTTTCAATCTTCAGCAAACCTTTAGAGAAGTCGGAAGCGCTTTTGCCGGGTGAGTTGTTTAGAATGCGCTCATCCTCACCAAAGTACAGCCTGTTAAGGGCTCAAGGGGTACAATAGCAGCACTTAGCAAACCAACTTCGGAAGGAGGATGGATTGATCAGTAGTAAAGAAGTCTTCA
>NZ_JBSSBR010000036.1:0-26836 GCF_054059035.1 Thermostichus sp. MS-CIW-36 | reverse complement strand
GTTTTACATACCTAGCCATGCCAAGCAGCCATACTGAACATACTGTACATTATTTTCAGTATAGTCCAGCGTATCATTGACTAGAGTCATGCTCTCTGCTGATTGTTGCCCAGGGGGAGCGGGCCGGAAGGTGCGCACCAGAGTGACGTTGTTGGACGAAGGGGTTGGTGCTGGGATCCCATGGGCCGCAGGGGGCTGGGAAAGGCATCCCTGAGCCATGGCCGATAATAGGACTGTCCTCTTGCCATCTCACTTCTATGCCCAGCTCCATCATTTCCCCGGAAAACCTGCTGGATCTTTGTGAACAGGGTGTACACAAGGCATTGGCTGCTGGAGCCGACCAGGCAGAAGTGTTTGCCAACTCAGGCCGGGAAACGGAAGTCACTTTTGAGAAAAATGACCTCAACCTGGCCCGCAGCAGCAGCGAGACCCTGTTCGGCATTCGGGTTTTCTGCGACGGCAGGCTGGGCTTTGCCACCTCCAACCGCCCGGAAGAGTTAGCTGAGACGGCTGCTGAGGCTGTAGCCATGGCCAAGGCTTCGCCGGCGGATCCCCTCAACGGGCTGCCGGAGCCCCAACCTTTGCCCCAGGTGCCCTTTGCCCTCGACCCAGGCCTGCTGGAACTGGATGCCGCCGAGCTGACCCAGTTGGGATCCCAATTGCTGGAGTGGGTGCGATCCAAAGACCCTCGCATCACCATCGACAGCGGCTCCCTCAGCGTTGAGGAAGAGACCCTGGCTATCGCCTCTTCCACCGGCATCCGCGCCAACCATCACAGCGTGGAAGCGGGGGGCTCCCTCTTTGGCATGGCCATTGATGGGGACGAGGTGGGCAGCTTTGCCTACGACGGCGACAGCGTCCAGAAGCGGGCCGATCTCATCCCAACGCTGGAGCGGGCTTTTGATCGCTTTGTCCAAAAATGTGTGGGGGCGCTGGGGGCTACCGAAGGGGAGAGCTTTCGCGGCCCTATCATTCTCCCTCCAGATGTGGTGGAGGACTTCCTGGGGGATCTCCTCTTTGTCTTGGGGGCAGATGCGGTGCGCAAAGGCAAAAGCCCTCTGGCGCAAAAAATGGGATCCCGGATCGCCAGCCCGTTGCTCACCGTGGTTTCTGAAGGCCTGGGCCTGCCCGGCTACCCCATTGAGCCCTTCGACCGCGAAGGGATCCCTCGCCAAATCACCCCCTTGGTTCACGAAGGGATCCTCTGCAACTTCATGTACAACAGCTACGAAGCTCGCGCTGCCGGGATCCCGTCCAACGGCCATGCCACAGGGGGGGCGGGCAGCCTGCCGGGGGTGGGGCCAGCTTGTTTGAGAGTGGCGCCGGGGACAACCCCCCTGTCTGAGCTGTATGCCATGGAGCGGGGCATTATTGTCACCCGTCTTTCCGGCAGCAGCAACCCCATCACCGGCGACTTTTCCGGGGTGGTGAAAGGGGGCTTCTTGGTCAAAGGCGGCGAAAAACGCCCCATCCTGGAGACCACCATTGCCGGCAATCTCTACGATTGTTTGCGTAATATCTCCGCCATCTCACAAGAGGTGACCGTTTTCAACGGCAGCACGGCTTTTCCTGCTCTGCGCATTGAAGATGTATCGGTAACGGCTGGCTAGTCGCGCCGGCGGGACGGAGTCCTGAATAACTGGGTATCGTGGGGGGCGGACAAGCCTTCCTGACCAGAGGGTGGAGAGTAGCCAGTCTGCGAACAGGCAGGAGACAAACAGAGGGTGGATCCTATGTGGCCAGTAGAGGGTCGGCAGCGCGTCATCATCGAGGCGGTGACACCGGAAATCGACGGCGGGCGCTACGCCATCAAGCGGACGGTGGGAGAGTATGTGGTGGTGGAAGCGGACATCTTCGCCGACGGCCACGATCAGCTCTCGGCGGTGCTCTGTTTTCGCGAGGCCGGTGCAGAGGGTTGGCAGGAGATCTTCATGGATCCCATCGGCAACGACCGCTGGCGGGCCCAATTTCAGGTCACTCAGATCGGCCAAGCTTCTTACCGGATCTTGGCCTGGGTGGATCCCTTCAAAACCTGGCAGCAGGATCTGTACAAGCGGGTGGAGGCCGAGCAGGATGTTTCTGTGGAGCTGCTGATCGGGGCCGAGCTGATCGAGCGGGCCGCCCAACAGCAAAGCGGCGATCGCGGTGGCGGCGCGGAGCACTCTCTGCAGGCAAAGCTGCGCAACTACGCCCAAACACTCCGCCAAGGGGGGGATCCCGCCATAGAAGCAGCCCTATCCCCCACGTTGGGATCCCTGATGCAGGTTTACGGCGAGCGCCCTTTTGTCAGCACCTACCCAGAGCGGCGGGTTTGGGTGGATCCGGTCAAAGCCCGCTTCAGTGCCTGGTACGAGCTGTTTCCCCGCTCCTGTGGCCCCAACGAACACACCCACGGCACCTTCCGAGATGTGGTCGCGCGGCTGCCGCTGATTGCGGAAATGGGCTTTGATGTGCTTTACCTGCCCCCCATCCATCCCATTGGGCGCACCTTTCGCAAGGGCAAAAACAATGCCATGACCGCCGAGCCAGAGGACGTGGGTTCTCCCTGGGCCATCGGCGGGCTGGAAGGCGGGCACAAAGCCATTCACCCCCAATTGGGATCCCTGGCCGACTTTCATCATCTGGTGGCGGAAGCCAAACGGTTCCACATCGACATCGCCCTGGATATTGCCTTTCAATGCTCTCCGGATCACCCCTATGTAAAAGAGCACCCGGAATGGTTTAAAAAGCGGCCCGATGGCAGCATTCAATATGCGGAGAACCCGCCCAAAAAGTATCAGGATATCTATCCCCTCAACTTTGAAACAGAAAACTGGCAAGCCCTTTGGGAAGAATTGAAAGGTGTGATCGAATACTGGATTGACCAGGGGGTCAAGATCTTCCGGGTGGATAACCCCCACACCAAGGCATTCGGCTTTTGGGAGTGGTGTATTGGTCAGATCAAAGCCAAGCACCCGGAGACGATCTTTCTGTCCGAAGCGTTCACTCGCCCAAAACTGATGAAATCGCTGGCCAAGCTGGGCTTTACCCAGTCCTACACCTATTTCACTTGGCGCAACGACAAGTGGGGCCTGACCGAGTATTTCACCGAGCTCACCCAAAGCTCAATGCGGGAGTACTATCGCCCCAACCTGTGGCCCAATACGCCCGATATTTTGAACGAGTTTTTGCAAAAGGGGGGTCGCCCGGCTTTTATGCTGCGTTTGATCCTTGCGGCTACCCTCGGGGCCAGCTACGGCATCTATGGCCCGGCTTTTGAACTCTGCGAAAACCGCCCGCTCCGTCCCGGCAGCGAAGAATATCTGGACTCGGAAAAATATCAAATCCGCCACTGGGATCTGGATGCCCCGGATAACTTGCGGCCTTTGATCCAGCAGGTGAACCGGATCCGGCGACAAAACCCGGCCCTGCAGAGCGACTGGAGCTTGGTGTTTCATCCCACCGACAACGAGGCCCTGATTTGCTATTCCAAGCGCACCTTCAGTGGCGATAACCGCATTTTGGTGGCAGTGAATTTGGATCCTTTCCACATTCAGTCCGGCTGGGTCACCCTCAACTTGGGGGCTCTGGATTTGGAGCATTGGCAAACCTTTAAGCTGACCGATCTGTTGGACGGCCAGCAGTATTCCTGGCAGGGATCCACCAACTACATCAAGTTGGATCCCTGGACGATGCCTGCCCATATTTTTCTCCTGGAGAGCTGAAGACCCTGAGAAGGACAGTACAGTGGTGTCATGCCCTCTGCGGAGTTCTCTCGATGGGCCAGGAGATTGCCTGCCTCAGCTTTGGCGCCGAAGACTTTGCCAAGTTCGCCGCTCAACTCCGGCAAGAGACGGATTTGCTGGAGCGCTGGTTGGCCGGTGCGCCGGGGCTGGATCCGGCTTGTCAGCCCTTTGCCCAGGGATCCCCGGTGGGCGGGTTTGAGCTGGAGGCATGGCTGGTGACCCCTCAGGGGGATCCGGCCCCGATCAACTCAGCCTACCTGGAAGCGGTGAATGATCCGCTGGTGGTGCCGGAACTGGCCCAGTTTAACGTGGAGATCAACAGCCGGCCCCAAGTTTTGGTCGGCTCGGCTCTGCGGCAGTTTCAGCAAGAGCTGGGCCAAACGTGGGATCGCTGCTGCCAAGTGGCTGAATACCTGCAGGTGGGGCTGATGATGATCGGCATTTTGCCTACGGTGCAGCAACGGCAATTGACCCTGAAGATGATCTCGCCCCGCAAGCGTTACCTGGCCCTCAACGAGCAGATCCTGAACTTGCACCGGCGTGAGCAATCCCAAGCGATCCCTTCCCTGGGGCTAGATATCGAAGGACCGGCTGGGCGGTTGCGGGTTACCCACCCGGACATCATGCTGGAGGCGGCGACCACCTCCTTTCAAATCCATCTGCAGGTATCCCCCCAACAGGCGGCCCGTTACTTCAACGCTTCCCTGCTCGTGTCAGCCCCCTTGGTGGCGCTGGCGGCCAATTCCCCCTACCTGTTCGGGCACGATCTGTGGGCAGAAACCCGCATCCCTTTGTTTGAGCAAGCTTTGGATGGGCCACCCCCACCCTCCCCCACCCACTGCCCCCGCGTCACCTTCGGGCAAGGCTATGTACAGGGATCCCTGATGGAGCTGTTCTGGGAAAACCTGCATCGCTACCCGGTGGTGCTGCCGCAAACGTTGGCCGCCTCTCCCTGGGAGCTGGCCCATCTGCGCCTCCACAACGGCACCATCTGGCGCTGGAACCGCCCCCTCATCGGCTTGGATCCGGTTCCCCATCTGCGCATCGAACAGCGGGTGGCGGCGGCAGGCCCAACCCTACCCGATATGATCGCCAATGCGGCCTTCTACTTTGGTCTGGTGCAAGCCTTGGGATCCCAGCCCGTCCCCCCCGAGCAGGAGCTAAGCTTTGCCCAGTGCCGCGCCAATTTCTACACGGCGGCCCGCTTCGGCCTGGAGGCCCCCATCACTTGGCTCAAGGGTTGGCAGGGATCCCTGCGCCAATTGCTGCTGGAAGAGCTGATCCCCCAAGCAGAGGCGGGTTTGGTTCAACTGGATCTGGCCCCCTCCGATATTCAGGAGTACCTGGGCATTCTCCGCGCCCGGGTGGAGTCGGGGCAGAATGGGGCCACCTGGCAGCGCCGCTATGTCGCCCGGCATGGTAAAGATATGCAACAATTAACCTGTGCCTACTGGGAACGGCAGCGGCAAGGCCAACCGGTACACACCTGGGATCTCAGCTAGGGCTCTCTCCACAGCCGGTTGTACCAGCGGTGGGTCACCGCGGCGGCAGGGCGGACCCTTGCTCAAATTTCGAGCGGGCAGATTCTTGCTCAGAGGGTCTTTCGCGACCCGAGCTACCGCAGCGAAACGGTTCATTTGGACTCCCGCTCCCTCCCACTCTAGGGCCGGAAGCCAGAAGTTTGAATCGAGCCTCTTAGCCCAAACAGCATGCTCACCGTCCTCGATCATTTACCGGATCAACTGCTGGATCTAGAGGCCCATCAGCTTTACGACCGATTGGGTGGGCCAACCCTCATCCATCTGCCGGGACGACGGGATCCCGCCCTGTTTGTGTCCGTCCTGCTGCACGGCAACGAAACCACCGGCTGGCAGGCGGTGCGACAGCTTCTCCGCCACCACGCCCAGCGGGAATTGCCCCGCTCCCTTTCCCTCTTCATCGGCAATGTTCAGGCAGCCCGTCAAGGACAACGGCGGCTGGACGGCCAACCGGACTACAACCGCATTTGGGGCTCCGGCTCCACCCCCGAACATGCCATGGCCCAGGCCGTCCTGCAGCAAATGCAGCAGCGGGGCGTTTTTGCCAGCGTCGATATCCACAACAACACGGGCACCAACCCCCACTACGCCTGTGTCAATCACCTGGATGCCCCTACCCTGCACCTGGCCACCTTGTTTGGGCGCACCGTCCTCTATTTCACCAAGCCAGAAGGGGTGCAGAGCATGGCCTTCGGGCGCTTCTGCCCGGCGGTGACCCTGGAGTGTGGCAAGCCGGATCAGCCCCACGGCACCCAGCATGCCTACGAATTCTTGGAAGCCTGCCTGCACCTGTCGGCGATCCCGCAGCGCCCTGTCTTCCGCCAAGATATCGACCTGTTCCACAGCGTCGCCATTGTCAAAGTCCCGGATCAGGTGAGCTTCAGCTTTGGGGAAGAGAATGGCGACCAAGAGGGATCCCCCTCCCACATCCGCTTCCCGCCGGATTTGGATCTCCTCAATTTTCGGGAGCTTCCCCCCCACACCCCCATTGGCTGGACGAACAACGGCTTCCACCTGGAGGTGCAAGACGAGCAGGGCCAAAATGTGGCGGATCGCTTTTTCTATGCCTGCAACGGAGAAATTCGCACCAGCGTGCCCATCATGCCGGGCATGCTCACCCTCAACAGCCGCATCATCCGCCAAGACTGCCTCTGCTACCTGATGGAGCGCTACCCCCTGGCCGGCTGAGCCGGGCTGCCAATTTCCGATCCCCAAACCAGAACGGGTGGTGCTCCCCACCCCTGCAATAACAGACTCCCCGCTGGCCGCTGTACCCGTCCGCCGAGGGATGGTGAGTACGCTAACGTGGGACAGAGCGACCCCTGCAAGCCCTATCCTGAAAACTGCCAACGGCACGCTGAGCCCACGGGATCCCTATGTTGCGCCTGCTGCGGATCGAGAACTTTGCCCTGATCGAGCAATTGGAGATCCCCTTTCGAGCGGGGCTAAACGTGCTCACCGGAGAAACCGGGGCCGGCAAATCCATCATCCTCGATGCTCTGGATGCAGCTCTAGGAGGTACAGCTCGGGCTCTGCGAACTGGCAGCGAACGAGGTCTGGTGGAAGCGATCTTCAGTCCTAATCCTGAACTGCAAGCCTGGCTAGAACAAGAGCACATCGACCCCCTAGAGGAGGGCCTGGTTTGTAGTCGCGAGCTGGTGTTGCGCAACGGCAAG
Organism: Thermostichus sp. MS-CIW-36; assembly: GCF_054059035.1. Taxonomy (NCBI): domain Bacteria; kingdom Bacillati; phylum Cyanobacteriota; class Cyanophyceae; order Thermostichales; family Thermostichaceae; genus Thermostichus; species Thermostichus sp. MS-CIW-36. Next base: position 19,897 of record NZ_JBSSBR010000036.1, on the reverse strand, counting down.
CTCACCAGCCGCCTGCGGGTGAATGGGGTGCTGGTGAACAAAGCCCAGATGCTCAACCTGCGGGCCAAATTGGTAGAGATCACTGCCCAGGGGCAAACCGTTCAAATCCAATCTCCCCAAACCCAGCGCCGTTGGCTGGACGATTTTGGCGGCGAAGAGTTGTTGCGAACACGGGCGGAGGTGGCTGCCCTTTACCAAACCTGGAACCAACTGAAAACAGAGGTGGAATCCCGCCGGCAAAGCCAACAACTGCGCCTGCAACGGCTAGACCTGCTGGAGTTTCAAGCGCAAGAGCTGGCCGCCCTGCGCCTGGAGGATCCCGACGAAATGGCCAAGCTGGAGCGGCAACGAGAGCGCCTGGCCCACCGCGTGGAACTGCAACAGCAAAGCTACGCAGCTCACCAACTGCTCTACCAAAACGATAGTGGCTCACCGGCCATCGCCGACCTGTTGGGCCAGGTAGAGCGGCTGCTCCAGACCATGACCCAGCGGGATCCCGACCTAGTCCCTCTGGCGGAAATGGTCAGCAGCGCTCTCATTCAGGTGGAGGAGGTGGGGCGGGAGCTGGTTCGCTACGGCGAGACGCTGGAGGCAGATCCCGGTCGGTTGAACAAAATTGAACGGCGCTTGGCGCAACTCAGACAAGCCTGCCGCAAATACGGCCCGACCTTGGCCGAGGTGATGGCCCATGCGGAGCGGGTTCAGACGGAGTTGGCCCAACTGCGAGGAGACAACACCGACCTAGAGGAATTGCAGGTGCGGCTGGACAAAGCTGCCCAAGACCTGGAGCGCCATTGCCAGGTGCTCTCTCAACTGCGGCAACAAGCGGCCCGTCAACTGGAAAAGGCTCTCATAGAAGAGCTCAGCCCGCTGGGGATGAGCGCAGTGCAATTCCAGGTGCAGATCCAACCCGGCCCCCCGACAGCAGAGGGGGTGGATCAGGTGAGTTTTTGGATTAGCCCCAACCCGGGTGAGCCTCTTCAACCTTTGGCCAGCATTGCCTCGGGCGGCGAGATGAGCCGTTTTCTGCTGGCCTTGAAAGCCGTATTCAGCCGCATCGATCCGGTGGCCACCATGGTTTTCGACGAGATCGATACCGGCGTGTCGGGCAAAGTGGCGCAAGCCATCGCCACCAAGCTGCACAGCATTGCCCGAGATCACCAGATCCTCTGCGTCACCCACCAACCCCTGATCGCTGCCCTGGCGGATCACCACCTGCGGGTTCACAAGGTGGTGCACCAAAAGCGAACTTCTGTGCGGGTGGAGCTTTTGGGAGAACGGGAACGCCGCGAAGAACTGGCCCAACTTACTGCCGGCCACTCCGCCCAAGAAGCGATGACTTTTGTGGAGGCTCTTCTCAACCAAGCAGCTCAACTGCGCAAGCAGCAAATGGCCAGTCCCGTTTGACTCTCCTTCTGGGAAAGGGGAGGGGGGTGAGGGCCTCACCCGCCCAAGAACAGCTCCAGCACCTCAGGATTGTTCAACAAGTTGGGGCCGGTATCCTCAAAGCGGTTTTCTCCCGTGGACAAGACATAGCCCCAGTCCGCCATCTTCAGGGCCTGCTTGGCATTCTGCTCCACCATGAGGATGCTGATGCCGAGACGGTTGATCTCTCGCAGGAGGGCGAAGGTCTGTTCTATGTACAGCGGCGACAGGCCAGCGGTCGGCTCATCCAGCAACAACAACTGCGGCTCCACCATCAACACTCGCCCTATGGCCAGCATCTGCCGTTGTCCACCCGATAGGGATCCCGCCGCTTGGCGTCGTTTCTCTTTCAGGGGCGGAAACAGCTCATAAACCCGCTCCAATTGGGCGGCAGGGTTGTCGCGTCGGATGAAGGCCCCCATCTCCAGGTTCTCTTGCACGGTGAGGGAAGGGAAGACATTGTTGGTCTGGGGCACAAAGCCGATTCCCCGTCGCACCAGTTGCTCAGCGGGCAGGTGGGTGATGTCGGATCCCTGAAACAGCACTCGGCCTGAGCGGATGGTGGCCAAGCCAAATAAGGATTTCAGCACCGTCGATTTGCCGGCTCCATTGGGGCCGATGATCACCACCATTTGCCCGGGGTTCACCTTCAGGTGGATCCCTTTGAGGATGTCCACCCCCCGGTAGCCGCTGTAGAGATCCTGGATGTCCAGCAAAGGGGTCATGAGAGGGATCCCTCCGAAGGCAGAGGGGAGGGCTGGGGTGGGTTTAGGGAGTCGGCCAGTGCCACAGATCCCAAATAGGCCTCCCGCACGGCTGGGTTTTGTTTGATCTCCTCCATGGATCCCTGGGTGAGAACCTTGCCGGCAGCCATGACCACCACATGGTCGCAGAGACGGGTCACCAGATCCAGGTCATGCTCGATGATGCAAAAGGTGCAGCCCCGCTCGCGGTTGAGATACTCGATAAAACGCATCAAATCCGCCAGCAGAGTGCGGTTGACGCCGGCCCCCGGTTCATCCAGCAGGATCACCCGTGCATCGGTCATCAAGGTACGTCCCAGTTCCAAGAGTTTTTTTTGCCCCCCGGAAAGGGTGACGGCCAGTTGATCCCGCAGATGGATCAGGTTCAGCCGTTCCAGAACCTCTTCGGCCCGAGCTTGCAGGTTGCGTTCTTGTCGTTGCACCTGCCGCCAACCGAACCAAGTGGCGAATAGGTTTTCCCCTATCTGATTGGGGGGAACCACCATTAAGTTCTCCAAGACAGTCATGCGGCCAAACTCCCGCGGGATCTGAAAGGTGCGCACCAGCCCTCGACGAAACAGATGATGGGGGGGCAAGCCGGTGATGTCTTCCCCATCCAGCCAGATGCGCCCGCTGCTGGGCCGAATAAACCCGGCGATGATGTTAAAGAGCGTGGTCTTCCCTGCCCCATTCGGGCCGATCAAGCCCGTAATCCGACCGGTTTCGATGCGGAAGGAACAGTGATCCACCGCGCTAATGCCGCCAAACCGCTTGGAGATGTCGTCGATAACAATCACGCCGCTGCCTTGGGAAAACCCCGCCGACCGATGAGTTCAGTATTTCAAACATATAATGAGCCCATAATGAGCCCATTGCCGAGTTTGCCCATTATCCTTCCCGGATCCCCAGGGGGACAACTGCCCCTGGAGGCCGCAGCCAAGGAACGGGCGAGATCCTGAGTCTGGCCCGCCTGTTTTCTGGAGCCATCTTTTCTTGAGGAAGTGGGGAACGCTTTGAGGTGAGTCAACGTCTGACTGCTACGACTCAACACTTGACTTTACTTGACCTTTGGGATCTGAGTTCTACTTTCCCTTCCCTCACAGGAGGTTGTCGGCTATGTCTCGCATGAATAAACTCACCCGACGGGCCTTTGCAGCGGCGGCTGCCCTGACGGCGGCTGCTCTTGCCACCACTCTGCTGCCCAGCACGGCTCAGCAGGCAACTCAAGGGCCGGTCAAAATTGGGGCTTTAATGTCTCTCACCGGGGATCTGCAGGCCTTCGGGGAAAACTGCCTCAAAGGGATCAAGCTGGCGATTGACCAAATCAACGCCGCCGGTGGCATTTTGGGATCCCCTGCCCAAGTGGTCGAAGCGGATGACCAGACGTCGGCTCAGCCGGCTATCGACGCAGCTCAACGGTTGGTCACCGTGGAGAAGGTGGCCGGCATTATCGGCGCCTTGGGCAGTGGCATCACCATCCCGGTGGCCACGACGGTTTCTGTTCCCAATCGGATCCCGCAAATTTCCCCCGCTTCCACCGCCCCCACCATCACCACCCTGGAGGACAACGATTTTCTGTTTCGCACGGTTCCTTCCGACGCCTACCAAGGGGTGGCCTTGGCCCAGATCACCCGTGAAGAGAAGCTGGAGCGCCTGGCCATTATTTACATTAACAACGACTACGGCCAGGGCCTGGCCGACAGCTTTAAGACGGCTTTTGAAAAGCGGGGCGGCACCATCACCAAGTCGGTTCCCTACGAGCCCGGCAAGGCTTCCTACCGCAGTGAGCTGACCCAACTGAAGGAAGGGGATCCCCAGGCGTTGGTGCTGATCGGCTACCCCGAAAACGGTGTGGTCATTTTGCGGCAAGCTTTGGAAGAGGGGCTGTTTGACCGCTTTGTCTTCACCGATGGCATGCGCTCTCCCGATGTGGCAGCCCAGGTGGGAGCCGAAAAGCTAGAGGGATCCATCGGCGTTTCGCCTCAGGCCCTCACCGATAGCAAGGCTTACCAAATCTTTGCCGAAGCCTACAAAGCCGCCTACGGGGAGCTGCCCCCCACCCCCTACATCGACACCGCCTACGATGCCGCTTTTGTCCTGGCTCTGGCCATTCAGAAAGCCGGCAGCACCGATGGCACTGCTGTTCGGGATGCTTTGCGGGAAGTGGCCAATCCCCCCGGCACCGAGATCCTGCCCGGAGAGTGGGCCAAGGCGGTGGAGCTGATCGGCAAAGGGGAAGACATCTTCTACACCGGCGCCTCTGGATCCATCAACTTCGATGAGAATGGGGAGGTGGCCGGCACCTTTGCCCACTGGACTTTCCAAGGGGGGAAGGTGGTGGATCTGAAGGTGTTTGAGCCGGAGAGCTGATTTTCCCCTGCGGCTCCTGAGTGGGGGTCGGTTTCTCCTTCTGAGCATGCCTCTAACCCCCAAAACCCTGAACTTTGCTGAATTTACTGAGCTTTAGGCGGTTTGGCAAAAGTCATTGAGAGGGATATAGTAGACCAAGTTTCCCCCTGATCCTTGAGTCCACCGCAACGGTTGCCGGGAAGTGAAGGGGGAAAGCGCTCGGGGGGTATTCCTCAGGGCTTTGCGGGATACCGCCTTCCTGTTTGGACTCCGTCCCGCTGACGCGAACAGAGATAGGCAGGATGCGATCGCTTCTTTCCTGAACCATGTTCAGGAGAGTTCAGCGTGAATGTATCAGCTCCATCAAGACAATCCAGACGAGCAAGACGGGCCTGCACAGAGTACCCTCTGCAGGCTTTTTTGTGGGCCTGGGCCGCGCGGCTGTACGTCCCCAGCAGGGATCCCTCCCCATCACGTAGCTTTTTTTGCGGCAACTCAGCGGAGGGCAAAGCAGGCTAAAGTGTCGGCATCCTGGCGTCTTGTGGAGAATCCTCGATGTTGTCCACCCAACTCCTCCTCCCCGGAGTGGCAGCTCTGCTCGGCTTCGGGTTTGCTCCAGCCGTCCTGGCTCAGACTTCCCACACCCAGCAGATGGCGATCCTGAACGGCAACGCCACCACCCTGCAAAGCAACGTCCTGCAAAACACCGTCCTGATCCTGCCCAACGTTCCCCCACAACAGTACGCCGACAGTTGGGGCTGGAGGAGCAGCCGCTCTTTGCCTCCCACTCCTGCTCCCATCACCGTCGTCATCCTCAACTCCCAAGTCAACCTAGCTGCCGAGGAAGTCGAGCCGAGGTCTTGCGGCCAGCGCTGTAGGGGATCCCTGCGCCTGCCTTGAGCGGGGGAGGCTGCTTTTTGCACTCCAGACTGCCCAAGTCCGCAATCCGGTTCGCGGCCACGCTCGGATCTGGGTGGATGGGGATTGATATAATCCAGGGCAATTGTCCGCCGCTGGGCGGCAGAGGGTTTTAACGCAAGCTTGGCCCGGCTCTGCAATCTTGCTTTTTGGTGTGCGAGGGATCCCCATGAATCGTTCCAGGCAACTTCGCCCTTGGCTAACTTCAGCTCTCACCTGCCGGATGGTGCTCAGCACCGCTTTTGCCCTCGCTGGAGCGTTGCGTAGCGATCTGCTGATGGGATCCCCGGCTTGGGCGCAATCGGTTCCTCAGCCCGGCACCCTTGACCTGCGCACTGGTGGCGACACCCCCGCCCAGCCCTCCCCCACCCCACCCTCCACTGCCGGTGAGCCAGAAGTGTTGGTAGCGGAGGTAGTGGTTGAGGGCACTGAAGATCCGGAGCTGATCAACCGGGTTTACAGCGTCATCCGCACCCGCGCCGGCGAGGTTTCCACCCGATCCCAGTTGCGGGAAGACATCAATGCCGTGTTTGCCACCGGATTGTTTGCCGATGTGCGGGCAGTGCCTTCCGATACGCCTTTGGGGGTGCGGGTCACCTTTGAGGTCAAGCCCAACCCCATTCTCAAAGCCGTGCGCACGGAAGGGGCGAAAGTTCTGGATCCGGAAGTGCTGCGGGCCGCCTTTGCCGACCAGGAAGGGCGGGTGCTCAACTTCGGCGAGCTGCAACTGGCTGTGGCCGAGATCGAGCAGTGGTACGCCGATAAGGGTTACGTGCTGGCCAAAGTGACGGATGTGCGCTCCTCTGAAGACGGCACCATCACCCTGGAAATCGCCGAGGGGGTGATCGAGGATATTCGCGTTCAGGGCAACACCAAAACCCGTGACTTCATCATCACCCGCGAGTTGAAGTCCAAGCCGGGGGATGTGTTTAACCGCAACCAAATCCAGGAAGACCTGCAGGCGGTTTTTAATCTCAACCTGTTTCAAGATGTGAATGTGGGGCTCAACCCCGGCCAGGATCCCGACAAGGTGGTGGTGGTGGTGAACGTGGAAGAACGTCGCACCGGTACCTTGGGCGGCACCATCGGCGTTAGCTCCGCCACAGGGGTCTTCGCCGGCCTCAACGTCTCCGAACAAAACTTGGGCGGCAACAACCAGAGTGCCAGCTTCAACGTGCAGGTGGGCACCAACGAAACCCTCTTCGACTTAAACTTCACCGACCCGCGGATTGCCACGCTGGACATTCCCACCTCCTACAACGTCAACATCTCCAACCAGCAGAGCTCCAGCTTTGTCTTTAATGAGGGATTCACCCTGCCCAATGGGGATCCCGTGCGCATCAACCGTCTTGGTGGCGGGGTGACTTTCTCTCGCCCGATTGGGGGCAATTGGCGGGCCAGCTTGGGCACCCGCATCCAATTTGTAGAAGCTCGCAACAGCAACGGGGAGCAGCAGCGCTTCGATGTGCTGGGCAACCCGATTACCTTCAGCGAGAGCGGCCAAGACAGCTACACCACCCTGCGCCTCGGCCTCATCAACGACGCCCGCGACAACCCCAACAGCCCCAGCCAGGGATCGGTCTTTCGCATCTCCACCGAACAGTCGGTACGTCTTTTTCAAAATGGCTTGAATGCCAACCGCCTCGAGGCCGGCTACAGCCAGTTCATTCCCGTCAACCTGTTTGAAACCCGCAGCGAGCGACCGCAGGTATTGGCCTTTGATGTGCGAGCAGGCACGACCATCGGCGACTTGGCTCCCTACGATGCTTTTGCCATTGGTGGCGGCAACTCGGTGCGGGGCTTTTTCGAGGGGGGTATCGGTTCCGGTCGCAGCTTTGCCACCGCAACCGCCGAATTGCGCTTTCCCATTTTCGACCCGGTGGGAGCCGTGGTTTTCGCCGACTACGGCACTGATCTGGGCAGTGGAGCTGCCGTGGCCGGCAATCCCGCAGCGGTGCGCAACAAGCCGGGCAGTGGTTTGGGGCTGGGGGTCGGCATTCGCATCCAATCTCCCTTAGGGCCGTTGCGCATCGACTACGCGGTTGGGCAAGGCGGAGCCGGCCAAGGTCAACTGCACTTCGGCATTGGCGAGAAGTTCTAACTTGGCCGTGGATTTCCCTGCCGGCTTGCTATCTTGGGAGCAGGTGCTCGTAATGGAAGCAACCCATGAAACAGCGACTCGGCCTACCTTTCCCCAAGGGATCCCTGGTGTTCTTGCTGTGTTTGAGCCTGGCCCTAGCCGGGTGTGGGCCACTGGCGCGTCTGGGCATCGGCACAACTCCCATCGCCACCGTAGAGCAAAATCCCTCCCGCTACACCGATGTGTATGTCCGCGGTCGCGTGGTGAACCAGATAGGGGTGTTCGGCCAGGGTGTGTATGAGCTCCAAGACAACAGCGGTTCCCTTTGGGTCATCACCGACAAGGGGCTGCCGGCCATGAACAGCACTGTAACCGTGCGCGGTAAAGCCCAAGAGGGGATTGTGGTGGGAGGACGCAGCTTCGGGGTCTCGTTGGTGGAAGCCGAGCGCTTCTAGCCTGCCCCCAAAGCCAACATGGAAACGCGGCCTGCCAAGGTTTTGGCAATCTGCTTCAAGGCCCGGGCTGAAGCCGACTCAGGTTGGCCGATGACAATAGGCGTACCCATATCTCCCCCTTGGCGCAGGGCGATTTCCAGCGGGATCCGCCCCAGCAAAGGGATCCCCAGCTCGCGGGCCGTGGTCTCTCCCCCTTCTGAGCCGAAAATATCGTACTGGCGATCCGGCAGGTCGGGCGGGATGAAGTAGCTCATGTTTTCCACAATGCCCAGGATGGGCACCCCCAACTGCCGAAACATGTTCAAGCCCTTGCGGCTGTCCAGCAGGGCCACCGATTGGGGCGTGGTGACGATCACAGCTCCTGCCAGCGGCACTGCCTGCACTAGGGTCAATTGGGCATCGCCGGTGCCGGGGGGCATATCTACAATCAAGTAGTCCAACTCTCCCCACTGCACCTGATAGAGGAATTGCCGGATCACCCCGTTCAACATCGGCCCCCGCCAGATCACCGGCTGATCCCGTCCCACCAAGAGGCCCATCGACACCATCTTGACGCCGTAATTTTCCAGGGGGAAGATGTCTTCGCCGCCATCTTCCCGTTTTTGCACAACCAGAGACCGATCCTGCAGGCCCAACATCAGCGGCACATTGGGGCCGTAAATGTCGGCATCCAGTAGCCCCACCCGGGCCCCGCTTTGGGCCAGCGCCACCGCCACATTTACCGACACCGAGGTTTTGCCCACGCCCCCCTTGCCGCTGGAAATGGCGATGATGTTGCGCACACCGGGGATGGACTGGCGATTCGGCAGGGAAGGGGAACGGGGGGTTTCTGCCGTTACCGTAACATCAATGGCTTCGATGGGGGCCAGCTGGCGGATGGCAGCTTTGCACTCCTCCACAATGAATTCCCGCAAAGGGCAGGCCGGCGTGGTCAGCACCAGGGTAAAGGCCACTCGCCCAGGCTCGACGCGAATATCCCGGATCATGTTCAGTTCCACCAGGCTGCGGCGCAGCTCCGGATCTTGAACAGGGCGCAACGCTTCAAGGATGGCAGCAGCATCAAGGGTGGAGGTGGTCATGGAATCCAAAGGCCCAGTGGGTCAGTCCATATTTCACTCTAATCGGTTTTTCTCGGGTTCTTGCCGGCAGGGAAGGACAGCTCCAAAACGGGCTGCCACGCTAGTCCTGGGCAAGCAGGCTGGCCGAGGCTGATTCTGGTTGGAAGACAACGCTGTTGGCCGACGGGGGAGGGCAATTGTGCAAGCGCTGAGTGGGAGTTGGCTTGTGGTTAGGGCTAACGTTCTTGGCGCAGTTGATCCCTCTGCTGGAAAAGAGGGGATCCCGCCGCCTCTCAATCCGGGACGAGCGCGCCCACCGGGCCGTACCAACTCTCTCTTGTGGCTTGCCCTGGGATCCCTTCTGCCGTTACTTTTCTCGGTCACCCTACCTGCCTTGTGCGGTGAGTCCTCTGGGCCCCTGCCGCTGCCCCCACCACGCTGCGCGTCCAAAAGATGCTGCCTGGGCGTTCTGTCCACAACAAGAATAAACTGTGGTCTGTTCTCGTGCCGGTATCTCAGGAAATTCAAGGAATTGGTTGTGAAGCCAGGCAAAAGTATGGAAATCCGTCCTGCCACCGCTTTAGATGTGCCCGTTTTGTTTGACCTCATCTGCGCCTTGGCCGAGTACGAGAAGCTGAGCCACCTGGTAACGGGATCCGCTGATCTGTTGCGCCACTATTTGTTTGGCCCAGAGGCTTTGGCCTCGGCGTTGTTGGCAGAAGTGGAGGGGCAAGCGGTGGGATTTGCCCTCTACTTCCGCAATTTTTCCACGTTCCTGACCCGACCAGGGATTTACCTTGAGGATCTGTTCGTGTTGCCGGAGTTTCGCGGCAGAGGCATTGGCAAAGCGCTCTTGGCGCGGGTGGCTCAGGAGGCGGTGGCCAAAGGATATGGGCGGCTGGAGTGGATGGTTTTGGATTGGAACCAGCCGGCGATTGAGTTCTATCGACGCATGGGTGCCAAGCAACATCCCGAATGGATTCTCAACCGCGTGGTGGGTGCTGATTTGGAAGCTTTGGCTCGGCTGGCTGAGGATCTCTGTCGAGCTTGAGTGTGCCTTCTGTGGGGTAGTCGGCGCGGAAATTTTCTCAGAGCGGGAGAGGGAAGTGAAAACCCGCCGGCTGTCTCACCGCAATTGGGAATGGCCGACGACCAGCCGGAAATCTGGGGGCCGAGACCTCTTGTATACTTTTCTTGCGGCTGAGCTGAGCTCGAGGCCAAGCATGATCCCACCGCAAACTGCTATTCCCCAAGGGGCTGAGATCCTCTGCATCGGCACAGAATTGCTTTTGGGAGAGATCACCAATACCAATGCCCAGTACTTGGCAGCCGAGTTGGCGCAACTGGGGATCCCCCACTATTACCAAACGGTGGTGGGGGATAACGAGGCCCGCATTCACCACGCGCTGGAGGTGGCCTGTGGTCGTTCCAGCTTGATTCTGATCACCGGGGGTTTGGGGCCGACGCCGGACGATCTCACCCATGAGGCGCTGGCTTCCTTTTTTGGGGCGGAGATGGTGGAGCACCCCCAAGTGTGGGAAGAGATCCTGCAAAAGTACGGGCAGCGGGGCCTTGTGCCCTCGCCGAGCAATCGCAAGCAGGCTTTTCTGCCCCGGGGAGCGAGGGTGTTGCCCAACCCGCTTGGCAGCGCCTGTGGCCTCATCTGGCAGCCCCGGCCCGACCTGCACATTCTCACCTTCCCTGGGGTGCCGCGGGAGATGCAACACATGTGGCGGGAGACCGCCGTGCCTTATCTGCGCTCCATCGGCTGGGGAAAAGAGGTGTTCTACAGCCGGGTACTGCGCTATTGGGGCATTCCCGAATCGACGCTGGCCGAACGGCTGGGATCCCTGTTGGCGGGGGAAAACCCTACGGTGGCTCCCTACGCCAGCCAGGGGGAGGTACGCCTGCGGGTTACCGGACGTGCTCCCAGTCGTGAAGAGGCCCAAGCCTTGATCGCCCCGGTGGTGGAGCAGATTTTACAGATTTCTGGAGAAGACTACTTCGGCAGCGATGACGCCACCTTGGCCGGTGTGGTGGGGGAGCTGTTGCTGCAGCGGGGGCAAACTCTGGCGGTGGCAGAATCCTGCACCGGCGGGCTGCTGGGGCAGTTGGTGACCTGGATCCCGGGCAGCTCCCGCTATTTTGTGGGGGGGATCGTGGCCTACGACAACCGCATCAAGGAGCAGCTTTTACAGGTGAATCCGGAAACCCTGCGACAGCACGGGGCCGTGAGCGAGGCGGTGGCCGCCCAAATGGCGCTGGGGGCCAAGCAAGTCCTGGGCTCCAACTGGGCCTTGAGCATCACCGGCATTGCCGGGCCAGAGGGAGGCACCGCCACCAAGCCAGTCGGTCTTGTGTATCTGGGTTTGGCGGATCCGCAAGGGAAGGTGGAAGTACACGAGTACCGGTTTGGCAGCCTGCGCGGCAGAGAGGGGGTGCGTTGGTGGAGCGCCCAGACGGCTCTGGATCGCTTGCGGCGGCGCTTGCTCTGCTACCCCCTTTAGGGGGGATCCAGTCTCTCGGGGTTGGATCCCTGAGTAAGCTGGGGGAGCAGATGGATCCAACCGATCTCCAGAAGCAGACCCTACCAGGCAAGGAGCAAGCCGATGATCCCCGATGCCGTCCAGGCGGGCAAGGAAGCCCTGCGGCAGGGCCGCCTTCAAGAGGCCATCCAACTTTTTGAAGGCTACCTGGCCCAATCCCGTCAGCAGGACAAAGCATTAGGGATCCCGGCAGACTCATCTGACGGCGAAGCCCTGGAAGCCCAAATGAACCTGGTGCGGGCCTACCACCAGTTGGGCCAGACGGAGAAGGCACGGTCCCTCTGCCTAGAGCTGCTGCAACACCCCAACCCCCAGGCGCAAGGCTGGGCCAAGAAGATCTTGCTTCGCCTGCCCACTGCAACAGAGTCCCTGGCTGCTCCGTCCGCCAAACCTGTCGAACCGCGTTCTGCTCCCCCAGAGGAGCCGTCTCCTGGAGCGGGATCCCTGTCCACCCGTCAACGGGCCGCCCAACTGGGTATGAAGATCCCCCTGCCGGAGCGGGCCGGCCCCCTGCATTGGGCCAAGTGGGGATCCCTGGGGGTGGGCATTGTCTTCCTTTGGTGGCTGAGCTTTGTGTTGGTAGGCAGCCATCTGGATTTTGGCCGGCTGAGTTTTCCGCGGCAGCTTTGGTTTTTGCAGGGGTTGCTGCCCTGGCTGCGCAATGGCCTGCGGTGGTTGGTGGCCGGCAGCCTGGCGGTCAACTTTGGAGTAGGCCTTCTCTTTTTTGCCCCCTGGCTGATGGATCAGCTCCACCAACGGCTGCACAAGTTGCGTTGGGCCAGGCTTGGCGAAATCGAACGCCACAGCCCCGAGACGGCCCGCCTGCTGCAGCGCATCTGTGCCCGAAACCAGCTAAAACAGCCCCGACTGGGGGTGATCCCAGATGCCGGGCCGCTGGCCTTTGTTTACGGCACTTTTTCTGATGGCTGCCGCATTGTGGTCACCCAAGCCCTGTTGCAGCAGCTTTCTGAGGATGAGATTGCCGCCGTCTACGCCCAGGCCCTGGGGCGAATTGTTAATGGAGATATCCTGGTCATGACCCTGCTGGGATCCCCGATTCAACTGGTTTACCTGGCCCTAGAGCAGGTGAGCCAACTGGGAAGCAAACGGCGGGATCTCATCGGGCATGTGGCCCCGCTGCTCTACCTCATCTACACGGTGCTTTCCTACCCGCTGTTTTTCCTCTCCCGCCTGGGCACCTACCATGCCGACCATTTTGCTGTACAGGCAACCGGCAACCCGAACGGGCTGATCGCTGCTCTGCTCAAATCGGCTGCTGGCCTGCAGGAGGCCCACAAAAACGACCGCCGACCTTCCTCGCTGTTGCACTGCACCCGCCTGTTCAGCTTTTTGGACTTCAAAACCATCGCCGCTGCCAGTGCTGCCGCCCGCCTCCAGGATCCCTCCCAAGCTGGCCAAGTCTTTCTTTGGGATCAAATCAACCCTTGGGCCCGCTGGATGCAGGTCAATTCCAGCCATCCGCTGCCGGGGCACCGCTTCAAGGTCTTGGCGGGATATGGAGAGCGGCTGCGCCTCCTGCCGGAGCTGAGCCTGGGATCCGGGTCCAAGTTGGATGTGGCCCGCCTGCAAAGCCGGTTTTGGCTGGATCTGGCCATCTACGCAGCCGAAGTGGTCGGGATCCTCATTGGCTGGCTGGTGGGGCTGATCCTCTACCTGCTGCTGCAAAACCGTCTCGATCCCAAGGTGATCGCGGCAGCAGCGGTGGTGGGCTACGGGGTGGGCTTGTGGGCCAAAGCGGGGTTGATGTACGGGGGATCCCTGCCGGCAAGGCCGACGGATGTGCTCAGCTTGCTGGCGGATCCCGACGCGGATCCCCGCCGCGGACAATGGGTGGAGCTGGAGGGGGAGTTGGTGGGACTGGGCCCCTCCGGCTATCAACTGGGGGCAGAGCTGAAGCTGCAAGAGGCCACAGGGCTGATCCCGGTGCGCTTTACTTCCCCTTTGGGGCCGGTGGGCAATGTCTTTTCCGGCCTGAAGCGGATCCGCGCCCTGGTGGGCCGGCGCGTCAAAGTGGTGGGCTGGTTCCGCCGCGGCAATACTGCTTGGGTGGATCTGGCCTACGTCCAGGTGGGATCCAATAAGCTGCACAGCCGACCGCGCCTTTGGCTGGTTGTGTTCGGCTTGGGAGTCATCCTGCTGGGGATTTGGGGGGCGTTCTATTTCCCCAACTTGGCCTCTTACCTGCGGCGGTGGTGAGCCAGGCTGATACATTTACGCTGAACACTGCTGAACATCACTGTTCAACTGTGCAGCGATAGCATTCTGTTTGTTTCCAAACAGAATGGCGGTATCCCGCAAAGCTTTGAGTAGAATACCCAAAGCGCAGTTTCCGTGTCGTCTTACTACCAATTTTCTGCTTTGCTTTGGCTACCATGTTGGCAGACTCGAAAGTAAACAGAAAGATCAACTGGTAGTAATCCGTACTGAGCATATTATACATTATTTTCAGTATAGTTGAGCTTATTATTGACTAGAGTCATGCTCTCTTCCAGTTGGCTGAGAAAACTAGCGGCGAGAGGGCGTTAACTGTGCCTTGCGCAGGCGCACCGACTGGGGCGTGATCTCCACTAGCTCATCCTCGCCGATGTATTCCAAAGCCCGCTCCAGGGTCATCTCCACCGGCGCTTGCAAGTGCACCAGCTCCTCCCCGCCCGCAGCCCGGTGGTTGGTCAGTTGCTTGGTCTTGCAGACGTTCAGCTCCAAGTCCTGGGGACGGTTGTGCTCGCCCACGATCATGCCCTTGTAAACGCGGGTACCTGGCGTAATAAAGAATACACCTCGATCTTCCGCATTCTTGAGGGCATAGGTAGTGGCCACCCCTTCTTCAAAAGCAATCAGCACCCCGTTGCGGCGCATTTCCATCTCAGAAGTCAGGGGACGGTATTCCAAAAAGCTGTGGCTCATGATCCCCTCGCCGCGGGTGATGCGGATAAACTCCCCCCGAAAGCCGATCAGCCCTCGCGCCGGAATGACAAACTCCAGCTGAGCCCGACCATCGGATCCCACCATCATGTTCTGCATTTCTCCCCGCCGTTGCCCCAGCCGCTCGATGCAGGCCCCCACCGTCGCTTCCGGCACATCCAGCACCAAACACTCATAGGGCTCATAGGGCTGGCCGTTGACCTCGCGGAAAATTACCTTCGGTTGCCCCACCTGAAACTCATAGCCTTCCCGCCGCATGGTTTCTAGCAGGATGCCCAGGTGCAGCTCGCCTCGCCCCGACACCAAAAAGCGATCCGGCGAGTCGGTTTCTTCCACCCGCAGCGCCACGTTGGTTTCCAGCTCCCGCATCAGGCGCTCCCGCAACTGTCGCGAGGTAACGAAGGTACCCTCCTGGCCGGCAAAGGGAGAATCGTTGACACCGATCATCACCTGCAGCGTCGGCTCGTCCACTTTGATGAGCGGCAGAGCCTGGGGATTTTCGGGAGAGGTGAGGGTGTGGCCAATGTTGGCCTCGGCAAACCCCGCCACAGCAACAATGTGGCCGGCGGTGGCTTCCGTCAGCTCGATGCGCTGCAGCCCCTGAAAGCCGAACAGCTTGGTTACTTTGCCCTTGGCGATGGATCCATCCTCTTTCACCACTGCCAATGGATCCCCCAGGCGGATGGTGCCGTTGTGGATCTTGCCGATCACAATCCGGCCCAGGTATTCCGAATACTCCAGCGTGGTGACCTGCAGTTGCAGCGGCTTGCCGGGATCCCCAATGGGAGGTGGGACATGCTTGAGAATGGCCTCGAAAAGAGGCTTCATATCCAGGGATCCGCTGTACTTCCCTTCCAGAAAGTCTTTGAGATGGGCTTCTTCCAGGGCAAAGCCGCGCAACCCAGAGGCAAATAGATAGGGGAAGTCGCACTGGTCTTCGTCTGCCCCCAGCTCCAAGAACAAATCCAGCACCTTGTCGACGGCTTTGTAGGGCTCGGCGCGAGGCCGATCAATCTTGTTGACCACCACAATTGGGCGCAGGCCCTTCTCCAAGGCTTTGCGCAGCACAAAGCGGGTTTGCGGCATCGGGCCTTCGTTGGCATCCACGATCAACAAGCAGCCCTCCACCATCCCCAGCACCCGCTCCACCTCGCCCCCAAAGTCGGCGTGGCCAGGAGTATCGACGATGTTGATCAAGGTTTCGCCGTAGCGGACGGCTGTGTTTTTGGCCAAGATGGTGATGCCCCGCTCCCGCTCCAGCGTGTTGCAGTCCATCACACAGGTGGGAATGTCTTCCCCCTCCCGAAAGATGCCCGCCTGGCGTAACAGGGCATCCACAAGGGTAGTTTTGCCGTGGTCGACGTGGGCGATGATGGCAACGTTGCGGATGGGGAGTGACATATTAACCATTGACCAGCAGGATGTCGCCCTACAAGCAGGAGTGCCTTAGGGATTTCTTTACAACTCTAACGCAAAGGAGCGTTACGTTGCTAAACACTCCTGGCTTTGGGCTTAGCCCCAGCACTCCCAAAGGGTTATCCCGACTGCCTCAATATCCAGAGGGATCCCCTACATATCGGCGCCGCGCAGATAGAGCAGCAGGATGACCGCCGGGCCTGCCAAGACAATCAAGGCCAGCAGGGCCAACTGCACAAAAACTTCGTATTGTCCGAACATAATCCCAGATCCTGTGGCTTACGCTTTGTATCCTAAGGGGTGCCCTCCACCCCAGATGGGAGAGCTGTTACAATTCTTCAAGTCATGCGCTCTTCGCCAAGGGATCCCTAGCGCTCCTGCTGGGCTTGAAACACCACCGGATCCAGGTTGAACAGTTCCTGCAAGATCCGCATGGCTGCCCGCCGCGCCTCAATATCCCGTTTGGCCCGCAGTTGCACCATCGGGTCGTGCAGGATCTTGTTGACGATGCCGCGGGTCAAGGCGTCGATCACCTCCAGGTGCTTCTCGGCAAAGTCCTTGCCCAGGCGGGAGAGAGCTTTTTCCATCTCCTGCTCGCGGATGGACTCCACCTTGTGGCGCAGGCTGGAAATGGTGGGCACCGTCTCCAGAGAACGCCACCACTCCATAAATTGATCCACCTCTTCTTCCACCAGGGCTTCGGCAGCCAGAGCCAGCTTTTGCCGTTGGGCGCGGTTTTCTTCCACGATGCGGGAGAGGTGATCCACATTGAACACCTGTACCCCCTTCAGCTTTTCCACATCGGGATCGATGTTGCGGGGCACAGAGATATCCACCAACAACAGCGGCTGATCTGGCTGCAGCACCCCTGCCAGTTGCTGGTAGTTCAGGATCGGCTGGGTGGCGCCGGTGCTGGTGAAGACCAAGTTGGACTCGGCCACATTGTTCAGCAGCGACTCCCAAGGCAGCACCTGGATCGGCTGCTCAAATTGCTTGGCCAGGGCTTCGGCTCGCTCCAGGGAGCGGTTGACCACCGTGATATCGACTGCCCCCTTGGCCAACAGGTGCTGCACCAACAGACGGGCCATTCTCCCCGCCCCCACCACGGTAACTTTGCCCTGAGAGAGGGATCCCTGCTCTTGCAGAGCCAACTCCACCGCTGCCGAGCTGATGGACATGGCGCCGGTGCCGATCTCCGTTTCGGTACGGACGCGTTTGCCGGCGGTAATGGCCGCCTTAAAGAGGCGATTGAGGATGCGATCCATGCCGTTGCAGGCTTGGCCCAGTTGCTGGGCTTTTTTCACCTGCGAGAGGATCTGCCCTTCTCCCAGCACCAAGCTATCTAGCCCGGCAGCCACCCGCATCAGGTGGGTTACCGCATCCTGGTAAAGAAGGGTAAACAGGTGCGGACGCAGTTGGGGCAAGGGGATCCCTTTCAGCTCAGCCAAGAACTGCATCGTCTGCCGTACACCACTCTCCATTTCCGAGGTGACGATGTAGACCTCCAGCCGGTTACAGGTGCTGAGGATCGCAGCCTCCTCAATGTGGGGGTGGGCGCGAAGCTGCTGGATCGTCTCTCCCACCTCCGCCTCCGCGATGCTGAGGCGCTCCCGAATCTCTACGGGAGCTGTGCGATGGCTAAGACCGACAACCGCGATAAACATGCCTCTCCGTCGTCTGTGCAGCAACAGCAAAAGTTATTAAAAACAAAAACTCTGAACAAAAGCAAATATTGTTTCAGAGAGAAAGCAAGAGCTGTGACCGATACGAGGGGATCCCTTGACTCGGTTCCAGCAAGCTTAGGTAACTTTTCTCAGCCTACCTAAACTCTAAGACCAGTATCGAACCGGTTTTGCCGGATTTTGCTGAAGAGTTATTACGTTTTCACGGGTTGGGGCTTGATAGATTTCGTAACTTTCCCAAAAAGGCAAGGGCGACCTCCACCAGGGGAAAGCCGCCCCGATCTGCGAGGATGTTGGGTAGGGGATCCCTTAGCGCAGCTGCAGTCCGCGGGGCTGCTGGCCATCTTTCATGTGGATGGTATCCACAAAGCGCACCGTGCGGGATTGGCTGGAAATCACCAAGGTCTCGGTGCGGGCCCCACCCCCAAAGAAACGTACCCCGCGCATCAAGTCACCATCGGTGATCCCGGTGGCAGCAAAGAGCACTTCCTTGCCACTGGCCAGCTCCTCACACTCCCACACCTTGTCGGGATCCTCGATGCCTTTTTCTTTGAGTTCCCGTCGCGTTTCCTCCACGGGTGGCAAGTAGGTGCCTGCCTGAACTACTTCGGGATCGTAGATCAGCCGACCTTGGAAGTGGGCGCCCAAGCACCGCAGAGCAGCTGCCGAGATCACTCCCTCAGGAGCAGCCCCGATCCCCATCAGAGCATGAATGCCGGTGCCGTTGAAGCCCGCCGAGAGAGCCGCCGAGATGTCGCCATCGGTGATCAGCTTCACCCGTGCCCCCGCCTCTCGAATTTGGCGAATCAGATCGGCGTGGCGCTTGCGATCCATGACCACCACCGTCAGATCGGAGATCTCCCGATCCAGGCTTTCGGCGATGATCTTGAGATTTTTCTCTGGCGGATAGTCGATGTGCACCTTGCCCTTGGCCTGGGGCGGAGCTGCCAGCTTCTGCATGTAGATGTCCGGGGCGTGGAGAAGGCCGCCTTTCTCGGAGATGGCCAGCACCGCCATAGAGCCGTTTTGGCCTTTGGCCACCAGGTTGGTGCCCTCACAGGGATCCACAGCAATATCGATCTCCACCAGCTCTTCCACGCGGCAGAACTGCTCAGCATCCGGGCGGGTACAGATGCCCACCTCTTCGCCGATGTAGAGCATTGGGGCCTCATCGCGGGTTCCTTCCCCGATGACGATGCGACCGCGCATAGGGATCTGGTTGAGTTTCTCCCGCATGGCCTCTACAGCCACCTGGTCGGCGGTCTTGTTGTCCCCTTTGCCCATCCAGCGGGCGGCGGCAATGGCAGCCTGCTCCACAACTTCGATGATCTCTAGCCCCAACTTGTTGTCCACGATGTGCCCCCTTGCTGATCTCGGAATGGTGAAGGCCAACTTAAGGATATCTTCAGACTCTTCCCCTCAGTTTACCAGGGCAGGCTTCTCCTCGGGATCCCATTCTCTCAACCCCTATAAGCTGAGAGAACAAATCTCCCAAAGCCAGTCAGGAAGAGCGATCCCCGTCTTGGCGGCTTACTATTGCCGCTTGGGGATCAGGGATGGTAGCCTATTTTAAGGGCAATAAGTTTTTCTTAACACCATTAAAAAAACGCAATGAAAAGATACGCTTTTGTCAACCGTTCCGGACAGGTTCAGGTGATCCGCACGATCCCTGGCCACTGGGAGCGCACCCTCTTTCCCGGCCAGCAGGCGATTTTTGAGGCGGAGCCGGACGACTATCTGGAAGTCTACAGTTGCTGCTGCTCCACCGCCATCCTGGAAGAGCGCCGCCTCTGTCGCTATCTGGTGGATTCTTCCTCGCCTGAGGTTGACCTCTACCTGTGGTCATCTTCGCAACGGGGAACTCTGGCGGATGCGTTGAATGGTTGACAGGCTCTAGCGGCTGGCTGCCCCATAGGGGCAAGAGGACTGGGTTTGCCCAGGATAACTAGATTGGGGATCGCTTCTCCTGAGGCCGATCCCCGGATTTTTCAGAGGGCGGATGCGGATCTGGAGAAGGGGCATCGGGGGGACGGGTCAGGCAACTGCCCCGCGCAGCATTGCGAAAGGTATCGATGCGCTCCACGCAATTTTGATGGCCGCAATAGGGGCAATACAGGCGATCCCCAGGTTGGGGCTCCACATCGGCCTGGCTCCACCACCGCCGACAGCGGTCACAACAAAAGTGATAGAGCATGACTCTAGTCAATGATACGCTGGACTATACTGAAAATAATGTACAGTATGTTCAGTATGGCTGCTTGGCATGGCTAGGTATGTAAAAC
>NZ_JBSSBR010000035.1:0-28197 GCF_054059035.1 Thermostichus sp. MS-CIW-36 | reverse complement strand
AGTGTGGGCATTGTGGATGGGAAGGGGATGCGGACTGGAATGGGGCGAGTATGATTGCCAGACTTGGGGCTGCCTTTGTAAACCAGCCTAGAGGTTCAGGGTTGGCTTGCCGACTCTAGGGCTACTGAAAGCTCCCGCCTTTAGGCGGGGGTAGTTTACCTTCGTCTTCAGCTCCCCGGCTTGAACAGGCCAATGGCCGTGACCTGGTTGGATCCCACCTCAAAGGCAAAGGCCAGGCTCAGGGCATCGTAGTTGACGTAGTAGCGGTCGTCGCGCAGATATTCTCGGCTTCCCTTGGGATAGGGCACCACCTCGTTGTAGCCGTTCTCGCCGGGCCCGCCGTAAACGGCGATCACTTCCGAATAGGTGGAGCCGATGCGGATCCCTTCGCCGGTCATGGCTTCCGGGTGGGTGGTGTAGATGCGGTTGGCGAAAAAGCTATCCACAATGCCCGGATGACGGTAGGTGAAGAGGATGTAGTCTTGTAGGTAAAAGATCTTCAGGTCGCTGTTGGGCTGAAACACATTGGCTCCAGAGGCCGCTGGGATCTGATCGACATTGCCCAGCAGGTGGGTATCCACGTTGCGGGTATCCATGCCCAGCTCAAAGCGACCGACTCGACCCTCTTGCACCAGCACTGTAGGCCGTGGGGGCAGGGCAGGTCGCCGGGGGGGCAAGGCCAGCGCTTGCAGGCCGGCATTCAGCCAAGCATTGTCATCTCCTTCCACGGTCTGCAAGGGCACCAGACCCCGCTCCAAAGAGCGACCATCCCCTGTTTTCCAGGTGGCCACGGCCAGTTCCACCGCCGCGCCGGAGGGAAGGGCAAAGAAGCGGGTTTGTCGTTCGCTGCCCTGGGTGGGCTGCCCCAAGATAAGGGTGATACCGCTGGCTCCCAACTGGGCAGCCAGGAGGGTGGCCCCCTGGCGGGTGTTGCCATCCACCAGAACGGCCAACGGGATCCCGGCGGCAATGGGCAGATTTTCGCTGTTCCAGAGGGTGGGCTGCCCAAATCGGTCTTCGGTAATCAGCAGCGGCTGGACGGAGCGGGGCAGAAATAGGCGCGCCACATCGGCCACCACTTGGGGGTCGTAGCCCACAGCTCCGCGCAGGTCGAGGACAATGCCCTGGCTGTAGTCTTGGGTGTAGAGGGTTTGGCGGATCTGCTGAGCCGTGGCTGGGGTGAGATCCGGCACTGCCAAATAAACCTGGCGCGGGCCAATCCCGCGGGCTTGTACGGGAGGACGGGGACGGTTGAGCAAGTCCTTAAAAGCTTGCGGATCCCAGAAGCGATCGGCGGGATCCCCATACTCCCGCAGGATCTCTTGAATGAACTCGTACTCCACCTCAATAGAGGGGCGGGGATCCCCGTAGCTTCGGGCCAACAGGCGGGTGTAGAGGTCGTTGTAACTGACTGCGGCAGCTTGGTTGCCTGCACCCAAGGACTCGTTGATGAACAATCCCACCAGATGGCGGAGATCCAGCCCGACCGGCTCACGGGGAGGGGAAGGGGCTGCCGGGATCCCTGGATCGGGAAACGAACCTTGGGGATCCGAGGGCATGATGGGCACAGGAGGCAAGGCCGATTGGCCCACAGCGCTGCCGGGCGAGATCCCGGCGATCAGGGTGAGGATCCCCCAAGCCCCAAGTACGCGCGCAAATCCCTTCATGGCAGCCTGCCCTCTTGCAGATGTTGCGAATAGGATAAACCCTAAACGCTCCCCTTTGCCACTGCCAGCAGTGGTAGATATCTATTTTTTGTGACTTGGAACACTAGGGGCTGCGCCCCCTTGCTTTTGAAGGAAATGCCCTCAGCCAGAAAATCCCCAGCGCATTCACTTGCCTTTTTTGTCCTTTTTGCTCGGCTTGGGCTTTTCTGCTGCCGGGATCTCTGTAGCGGTCTCTGCCGCTTTCTCCTCAACTGGGAGCGTTGCCTCTGCCGCAGAGGCTGAGACGGTTTCAGCAGGGGATGCTTCTACAGCCTTTTCTGTAGCTGGCTCGGCTTCCGCAGCTGCAGCTTCTCCATCCGTTTCCGCCCCCGTAGCCGTCTCTGATGAGGATTCAATTGCCTCAGGGATCCCAGATACCTCTGCTTCTGGCTCATCGGCCTCAAACTCGGCCTCTGGCACTTCAACCTTCTCCTCCGAGCCTGCCAAAGAAGTGGGCGCCTGGGTTGGATTCCCCTCGCTATCGACCCAGTTGACCGTGGTCTGAGACTTCAGCCAAGCCATCACCTTGTCGGTCAGCAAGCCTTCATAGACGGCTTGGCGTACTCGTTCCCGATCCAGCTTTTGGCCTTGCTGGGCATAGGCCGCCATCACCTCTTCCACCTCCACGTCCAACTCCGTGGAACCTACGGCAATTTGCTCTTGCCGAACGATGGCGCTCAGGGCCAAGGTGCGCCGCAGCCGGTCGATGGCTTCGGGTCGGTGGCGCTCTTTCAACTGGTTAAGGGTTTCGGGAGGCAACTCGGACAAGAACTTACGGAGCTCCCCCGGCTTGATGCCTTCCTGCCGCAGGGCCTGGAGACTCTGGGCCAGCAGTTGTGTCGTTTCTTGTTCGATGAGGGTTTCCGGCAAATCCACCTCAGTAGTCTCCAAGATGGCGTTGAGGATGGCGGTTTCGAGGTTCTCCTCGGATTGTCTCAGGGCATCCTGTTCGAGGCGCTTTTGCAGGTGTTCCCGCAACTCGGCTACTGTTTGAAAGCTGCTGATCTCTTGCACAAAGGCATCATCCAATTCGGGCAGCTCTTTGGCCTTGATCTCCCTCAGGCAGACAGTGAAGGTAACCGTTTTCCCGGCCAACTCTTTTCTGAAGTAGTCGTCGGGGAAGGTGGCTGCGATCTCCTTGGTTTCGTCGAGCTGCATGCCCACGATGCCCGCCACAAAACCGGGGATGAAGTTGTCTTCCTTGAGTTCCAGCTGGAAGTCCTGGGTGGTCATCTCGTCGAGGGAATTGCCTTCTGCATCGCGGGCCTCAAAATCGATCACCACCACATCCCCCAACTGAGCAGGCCGATCTTCTACCGGCAGGAGGGTGGCCCGCTGATCCCGCCACCGGTCGATGAGCTGGTCAATTTGTTCAGGCTTGACGTCAACGCGGGTTGCCGTGACGGTCAGCCCTTTGTATTGGCCAACGCGAGCTTCGGGGTACACCTCAACGTATCCCGAGAAGCTGAAGTCTGCTTCGGGGTTGAACTGAGCCAAGAGCTGCCCCACCTCGTCATCCAGCTCGAACCGGCTAATGGGGGTGAGCTGAGCTTCCTTGAAAGCCTGTTGAATGGCCTCGCTGATCAGGTCATCCACAGCACTGGCCATGATGCGCTCGCGGCCCACCTGCCGCACAACGAGGTTGCGGGGGGCCTTGCCCTTGCGGAATCCCGGAATTTGGATATTCTGCTCCAGTTGACGCAAGGTTTTTTCGTAGGAGCGCTTCACCCGGTCGGCTTCTACCACGATTTTGAGACCGACCCGGCTGCCAGGGCGTTTTTCTTGGATAACCTGCATAGGAAGTATGAGCTAAGGAGAGGGGCAAGTAGAAGTTCAATTCTACCTCAACGGACTGTGGGTCAACCTGGAGATTCTAGGCAGGGGATCCCTCGGTGGCCACTTCTTTCACATCCTGGATGTCCTCTTGGGGTTCGGCACGCTTGCTGGGAGGCAGTTGCTTCACTTTGGCTTCCAGCTCCACCACCATTTCCTTGAGTTCGGTGATGGTGACCTCCTTCTCCTGCAGTTGCCGATTTTTTTCCCGGGCTTCGATGCTGAACTGTACGCGCATCCAGAGGCTATACAGCCAGGCGAGGGCGGCCCCAATCCCAGCAGCAGCCAGAAGTTCCATCACCAGAGGGCTTTCGATGCTGACGCCAGGGGCAAAGGTAATCGTGACTGGGGTGGCGTTTTGCATGGCGAAGAGAGCGATTCCTAGGAGAGCCGAGAACAGGATCAGGTAGTTGAACAGTCGCATAATTTTCTCCTCTTGTCTCCTCTTGAGAGGGATCCACTACGGCTTGCCAGCACCAGGATACTCATAAACGGGGATCGGTTTCTTAGAAAAACCAGCCATAGCTGTGTAAGCCTTTGCCCAGAAAGTTGACCCCCAGGTAACATACCCAAACCACTCCAAAACCCAAGCTGGCCAAGAGGGCGGGGCGTCTGCCTTGCCAGCCTTTGGTGATGCGGGCATGCAAATAGGCAGCGAAGACCAACCAGGTAATTAAAGCCCAGGTTTCTTTCGGATCCCAGCTCCAGTAGGTACCCCAGGCTTCGTTGGCCCAAACGGCGCCGGCGATAATGCCGATGGTCAACAGGGGAAAGCCCAGCCCGATGAGCCGGTAGCTGGTGTTGTCCAAGATTTCTGCCAGGCTCAGCCGTTGCCAGGGGATCCCTTCGGGGGCCGGTTGGGGGGGGAGTTCAGCCGACGAGGGGGCAGGGCGGGGGGAGCGGAGGCCGGCATAGGCCAGTTCTGAAGCCGGGGAGGGCAGGGTGGCCTCCGCCCATTCGGGATGGGTCTGGGGTTGGGGAGGGCGAAATTGCAGGCCGAGGGAGTTGCCCTTGAGATGCACATCCTGACCGCGAGTGACGATGAGAAAGCTGAT
This sequence comes from Thermostichus sp. MS-CIW-36, assembly GCF_054059035.1. Classification (NCBI taxonomy): domain Bacteria; kingdom Bacillati; phylum Cyanobacteriota; class Cyanophyceae; order Thermostichales; family Thermostichaceae; genus Thermostichus; species Thermostichus sp. MS-CIW-36. The sequence continues at coordinate 23,603 of NZ_JBSSBR010000035.1, read as the reverse complement.
GGAGAGAAGGGATCCCACCAGCAGCGCCGCGTAGGCCAGCAACATCACAGTCACGTGCATCATCAGCCAGTTGGATTGCAAAGCCGGCACGAGGGGCTGGGCCACCTGCATGTCTTCCGGCAGCACCAAGGCAGCAAAGGCCACGATCCCGGTCACAACTGGGGCGGTCATGACCCCCACCCAGCGGCTGCGGCTCCAGTAGAGGGCCAGCAGGTGCAAAGCGGTGATCCCCCAGGCCAGGAAAAACAAAGACTCGTACAGATTACTCAAGGGGAAGTAGCCTGCATCGATCCAGCGGGCCGTCAACAGGGCGGCCATCGTCAAGTTTGCCCCGATCATCCCCGCTAGGCCCAATTCGGCCAAAAGCTGCACCTGGGGAAAAGCTGCCCCACCCCAGTAGAACAGCATGGCCCCCAGAGAAATGGCAAACGCCACGTTGTTGAGCAGAGCTTGCCACTGGGCCAGATCCATGCCCGCAAGAGCTGTTATCGCCAACAGAGCCATACACGACCTCAAAAGTGTCTCCGACCCGGCTTGAGCCAGGCCAGTTGATCCCATTCTAGGGCGGGGGAAGGGATCTTCCCCAAAGGACACATGCTGGTAATGTGGGGATGGCTTGTCTGCGGCTCGGCAGGATACAAAGAGCATTGGGATGTAAGGCTCATGCAAGAACACGCGGGAAATGCCAGGTTGAGAAGGTGGGGGTTGTTGAGATGGTGGATCTGTCTGTTGACCGCCCTCGTTTTGGCCTCTTGTGGGGGATCCCCGCCTAAACCCCCGCAGGAACAGCTTCCCCAGCTAGAGCGCGTGCCGGTTCCCCCGGAGATTGCCAAGCTGGATGCCCATTTGCAGTACTGTCGCCCGCAAGTTCAGATCCTCAGCCCCAAGCCAGGTGAGGTGTTGCCAGAGCGGCAGGTAACCGTTCGCTTCGCGGTGCAAGGGTACCCACTTTTCCAAGATCCGCAATTGGGTCTTGGCCCTCATCTGCACGTGGTGCTGGACAACCGGCCCTACATCGCCCATTACGATGCCGATGCTCCCCTCGTTTTCAAGGATTTGGAGCCGGGATCCCATACTCTGCGGGTGTTTGCCGGCAAACCCTGGCACGAGAGCTTCAAAAACTCTGAAGCCTATGCCCAGGTCAGCTTTCACGTGTTAGCTCCCACCCCCGAGTACGTGCCACAGCCGCAACTGCCCCTGCTCACCTACAACCGCCCCACAGGCAGCTACGGGGCCGAGCCAATCTTGGTGGATTTCTGGCTGGCCAATGCCCCGGTGCGGGAGAGCCTGTTGAGTGACTTGCCACGGGATTGGCGGATCCGCTACACCCTCAACGGCCAATCCGGTCTGCTGGATCGCTGGGAGTCTTTTTATCTGAAGGGCTTCAGGCCCGGTCGCAATGTGATGGTGCTGGAACTGGTGGACAGCAAAGGGGATCCCATCCGCAATGTGTTCAACAGCGCCGCCCGCGAGATCACCTACACCCCTGGCGGCCAAGACACCCTCTCCAAGCTGGTTCGGGGGGAGCTAAAAGCCGAAGAGGCCCTCGCCATCGTCCAGCCCCAGCCCACCCCTACCCCAACTCCTACTCCGACGCCAACACCCAGCCCGACGCCCACACCCACTCCTACTCCGACGCCAACGCCAACTCCGACACCCACGCCCACTCCTACTCCGACGCCAACACCCAGCCCGACGCCCACACCCACTCCTACTCCGACGCCCACACCCAGCCCGACGCCCACACCCACACCCACTCCGACTCCAACGCCAGAGGCGACGCCCACGCTTGCACCTCGTCGCCAGCCGCGCTTTCAACTGGGCCGCCCCCGTCCGACACCAGAGGGGATCCCGGCTGTTCCAACGCCACCGCCCGTGGTGGCCACTCCTGAACCTGAGCTTACGCCTGAGCCCAGCCCAGAGCCCTCTCCGCAAGCTGTGCCCACTTCAACTCCCCAGCCTGTGGCTACGCCTTTGCCGCGCGTGACCCCCATTCCCTTCCAGGAGCGGCGGGTGCGACAGCAGGGGTTGCGGCTTTTCCCGCCGGGACTCCACAGTCCGGCCTTGCCAGGTGAGCAATAGCGGGACGGAGTCCTTGAGTTGATAGAAAGTTGATAGAATGCCCTTCGCGCAGCGGGCCGTGGGCCTCACTGTTTCCCCGATGCCGCTCTGCCTAGGTGCGCAGTTGCCAGTTGTCGCGTTCTCACACCGGTCAAGCGCGAGGAGCGTGGAGCGACGGGAAAGAATCCCCCGGCTCTAGCGGTGGGGAGAACGTCGATTCCTGCCCAATGGAAGGGCCGGTCGTGTGGCTAAGCTGATGGGGTTGAGCCAAGCCAGGAGCATTGCCCCCTCAACCTTCTCGCACCGATTGCGGTCGCGGAATGGGATCCTGGTTTTCCGCCTGGGTGGAGCTTTGGATCCCGTTCTCTCTGCTTTCCAACCTGAGCAAGGGCCGCAATCGGGATCCCTGCCAGGGATCCAGGACATCCCGAATTAGCACCTCCTGAATCCACACCTGCAGGATTGCCGCCAAAGGCACGGCCAGGAACAGGCCCAGCACCCCAAAGAAAAAGGCTGAAGTAACTTGAGCTACTAGGGTTAGGGCGGGCAGGAGCGACACCTGTCGGGACATAACGATGGGGGTGAAGACGCTGCTTTCCAACTGCTGGATCAGGATATACAGCCCCAGCACTGCCAAGGACTTCCAAGGGGCATCCGTGAGGGCTACCAGCATGGGGGCTACCACGCTTAAGGTGGGGCCGATATTGGGGATGAAGTTGAACAATCCCGCCAGCACCGCATTGGCCAAGATCAGGGGCACCCCCAAAATCCACAGCCCGATCCCACTCAGCAGCATCACCAAGGTGCTGGTGAAGAGGATCCCCATCAGCCACCCTCGCAGCGCCAGCTCACAGCGCTTGAGGATGTAGCGAATGCGGGGACGGTAAAAGGCCGGGAAAACCGAGACAAAAGCGCGACTGTAGGCTTGGGGATCCGCCAACAACAAAATGGTGAGGATGATTACAAACAATAGGTTGAGCAGGGTGCCAAAAAAGGCAGTGAAGGACTCGGAGAAAAAGTCGCGCACCTGTCGCACCAACTCGGTGGCCTGGGGCACCAAGCTATTGGCCAATTCCCGCAGCGTCGGCAGCTCAATATCCGTCGGCAAAGAGAGAATCAAGCTCTCGAACAGTCGCTGGGCCTGAACGATCCCGGCGGGCACCCCATCGGTAAACAGCCGCCGCAACTGCTCCGCCAGGGGGGGCACCACGATTAGCCCCACCAAGATCGCGGCCACCAAAACCGTCAAACTGGTGATGACAATTGAGGGGCCACGCCGAAAGCCGTAGCGCTGTGGGATCTGGGCCAAGGTATCCAATGCTACTGCCAACACAATGGCCGCGAACACCAACAGCAGGATCTGCCGGATCTGCCAAAGCAGAACTAGCAGGCCCAACAGCGCCCCTAGCCCCAGCCACTGGGCGAAGGTCACCCGCCAGCTCACCTCCTCTCTCGCCCGGTTGTCGCCTATTCTAGATGGGATCCCGACAAGTCCCATCGCTATTCGAGAACCCTGGATGCGCGGTCCTGTCCCTTTAGAAGTGACTTTAGCCGCCCGCAGCAGTGGGATGGAGTTTTTGCTCACGGATGAAGCTCCCCTGCTCTCGGTGGGGGGAGTGTCCCGTTATTTGAAATCGCTGCTGGCCGGGGATCCCTACTTGGTCAGGCTGTGGGTGAGCGGGGAAGTCTCCAGTTGCCAGCGCAACCGCAATGGCCACCTGTTCTTGACCCTAGTCGATCCGGAAACCGGTGACGTTCTCAAGGGGGTGGTCTGGCAGGGCCAAACTTCCAGGCTCAGCTTCTGGCCGGAAGTGGGGCAACAGGTGCTTGCCCTTGGGCAACTTGGCATCTATAGCGGCGGCAGCCATTATCGCCTCGTCATCTGGCAATTGCTGCCTGCCGGGGAAGGGCTGTTGGCGTTGCGATTTCAACAGCTCAAGGCCCGCCTCAGTGCCGAGGGCTTGTTCGACAACCAACGACCTCTGCCTGTTCATCCCCAGTGCATTGCCGTCGTCAGTTCCCCCCACGCTGCCGGCTGGGGAGATATTCGGCGCACCCTCAACCAGCGCTACCCCGGGCTACGGGTGCTGTTCTCCCCAGCTCAAGTGCAAGGGGAGGCGGCCCCGGAATCAATTGTGCGGGCCATTCGCCGGGTGGAACAGGATGGGCGGGCGGAAGTGCTTCTTTTGGCGCGGGGCGGTGGAGCCAGCGAAGATTTGGCCTGTTTTAACGATGAGCGGGTGGTGCGAGCCATTGCCGAATGTCGGATCCCGGTGGTCACCGGGATTGGCCACCAGCGGGATGAAACCCTGGCGGACTACGCTGCCGACTACGCCGCCCATACCCCAACGGCAGCTGCCGAGCGGATCGTGCCGGATCTGGGGGAATTGCAGCGTCAGGGATCCCAGTTGCGCCAGAAGTTGATCGAACGCACCCGCCAAGCTTTGGAAAGGGCCCAGCAGCGTTTGCAGCAGGCCCAACACCACCTGGCTTACGTGCATCCAGAGCGCCTGTTGCAACAGGCCCAGGAGCGCTTGACCCAGCGCCAACATCGCCTGCTCCAAGCCGTGCGCCATCGCCTCCGGCAACACCAACAGCACCAACAGGCCCTACAAGATCGCCTACAAGCTCTCGATCCTGAAGCCATTCTGAAACGGGGCTATGCCCTGGTGCGAAATGAAGAGGGATCCCTGATCCGCACCCATCAACTGCCTCCCCAAACCCGCCTGATGATACAACTGGCCTCGGGAAGCCTATGGGTACGAGTAGAGGAGAGCCATGAGCCGCCGCAAACGTGAGGAGCCGTGGCGCTATGAAGCAGCCATTGCCGAGGTGGAAACTTTGATTGCCCAGATTGAATCGGGGGAACTGGATCTGGCGGAAGTGGTGGAGCGCTTTCAACAGGCCGCCCAAACCCTGAAAACCTGCGCGGACTTCCTGGAGCAAAAGCGGCAGCAGGTGGAGATCATCATCGAGCAATTGGGCCAAGAGGAAGAAGACCTGCCCGAATCATAGGGATCCCACCTGATCATTCCCCCTGCACTGCTGTCGCCATTCTGCTTCACTATGGATGGTCGTTGGATGGTTGTCTTTATCCTTGCGCCCCCATGCCCGCAAAGATCCTCGATGGCAAAGCCTTAGCCGCCCGCTTGCAAGCGGAGATGGCCGCCCAAGTGCAAGCTTGGATACCCCAGGTGGGGCGGCCACCGGGATTGGCAGTGCTGCGGGTTGGAGAGGATCCCGCCAGTGCGGCTTACGTGCGCGGCAAAGAGCGGGCCTGTGAGCGGTTGGGCATTGCTTCTTTTGGCCGACATTTTTCCGCCCAAGACTCCCCTGCCCATTTGCTCGACACCATCGACCAACTCAATCAGGACGAGCGGGTGGATGGCATCCTCGTCCAACTGCCCCTGCCCCCCGGCTGGGATCCCATCTCCCCCCTTCTGGCCATCAATCCCGACAAAGATGTGGATGGACTCCATCCCCTCAACCTGGGCCGGCTGTTGCGCGGCGAGCCCGGCCTACGCAGTTGTACCCCTTTGGGCGTGATGCGCCTGTTGCAGGCAGAAGGGATCCCGATTGCAGGCCGAAAGGCAGTGGTGGTTGGTCGCAGCATCTTGGTGGGCAAGCCCTTGAGCTTGATGTTGTTGGCCGCCGATGCGACGGTCACCCTAGCCCACTCCCGCACCCCCGACTTGGCAGAAGTGACCCGCGCCGCCGACATTGTGGTGATGGCCGTGGGCCGCCCCCGCCTATTGAGGGCAGACATGGTGAAACCCGGCGCGGTGGTCATCGACGTTGGCATCAACCGCATCGAGACCCCCACCGGAGCCGAGCAATTGGTAGGAGATGTGGACTATGAAGCGGTCAAAGAGTTGGCCGCTGCCATCACGCCCGTACCGGGAGGCGTAGGGCCGATGACGGTAACGATGCTGCTGGCCAACACCCTACAGAGCTATAAACTGCGCAGCCACTTGTGTAGTCATTATTAAACAGGAATGAAACATTTCTGTTGCATTGTTCCCTAACTTCCCTCTCTCTCTGGGAGAAGAGCTGGGGTTGGTCGCGGCAGCGGCACAGAGCGCTTGGGGAGTGTCTCAATCTAGCTTGAAATGACTATGGTTTGGAGACTGTTCTCAAAATGTTCTGTTGCTTGGATCCTCCCCCTTTGGCCCAGAAGAGTGAGGAATGGAGAAGTTGCCCCAGAGGAGTTTGAGGTGACCGCTGCAAATGTCCAAGCTGCGCGCGGAGCATGACTCTAGTCAATAATAAGCTCAACTATACTGAAAATAATGTATAATATGTTCAGTACGGATTACTACCAGTTGATCTTTCTGTTTACTTTCGAGTCTGCCAACATGGTAGCCAAAGCAAAGCAGAAAATTGGTAGTAAGACGACACGGAAACTGCGCTTTGGGTATTCTACTCAAAGCTTTGCGGGATACCGCCATTCTGTTTGGACTCCGTCCCGCTAACGCGAATGGAAACAAACAGAATGCTATCGCTGCATAGTTGAACAGTGATGTTCAGCAGTGTTCAGCGTAAATGTATCAGCACCCTAAGGCTGCAAGATCATCGACCAGGAGCCGCTCTCCCCATCCCAAAACGGGGCCAGAGACTCTCCCACCACATTGGGCCCCCAATAGCGGCGGGTTCCATCCAGGGCGAAAGCCACCACAATGTCTCCGGGGCCGATTTGCAGCGGTTCCTCTCCCAAGCTCAGCAGCAATCCCTCGCTCCCCCCCTCTCCAGGGGCAAAGTCCCAGTGGGCCGTTTCCGGATTGATCATCCGTTCGCCGCTGCGCATCAAGATCACCAGCCGAACCGGATGGGGCGTGCGATTGCCGACCCGAAAGGGTCCCGTACGGGCGGAGGTGGGGACAGCCTGGGGGGGCAAGGCAGGTTCTGAGGGCAGAACAGGGACAACATTCCCCTCAACGGAATCCTCCAAGGCTTTCAGCGTCGGTTTCTCCAGAGTCTGTGCCCTCAATCCCTGCACGAGAACCCCTACCCCAACCAGAGCGGCAGACAACACTAGGGATCCCTTGCCCCTCAAAGCTCTGTTCAGCAATGGGCCGCCGGCGAAAAAAGAGGCAACAGCCTGAGCGAATGAGCAGATCAAGACGCACATCGAGACCACTGCAAGCCAAAGTGATACGTGTCGAGTTAGACAAAAGGCATCAACTGCTGCCCTACCCCTGATAGACCAGCCATACGCGTACAGAGTTCCATCAGAGGATAACGCCCCCACCGTGCAGAACACGATCGTTCAGCTACGTTAACACGTCCATTCCTCTATTCCCTGTGCTTTGGAGGAACAAGGAATAAGGGATCCCCCGCCCCAGACCAGGCTGAAACCAGTTTGGATCGCCTTCAGGGATTCACGGCCCGACGCTGCCACCCTTGGGAGGTACGTTCGTACACCGTCCGCAATTGGGGATAGATCTGATCCCCCTTAAGCTGCAAGTGATCCACCTCTGTTGGCTCCAGCAGTAATGCCACAAAAGTCTGCGGGGGCAGCGGATCTTTCTCTTTCGGCAACTCTTGAATAAAAGCCTCTGGCGGGGCGAGCGGCCCCTTAGGTTCCGGCCAAAACCAGAGGAGCCGTCCTTTTTCCGATATCTGTTGCCACAACTGCTGCCGCTGGCGCTGGGCCTGGGGATCCGGATGATCGGCGGCGATGGCCTCAAGGGTGCCAGCGATGCGGAATTGTTCGCGGGTTTTGCAGAAATACCAGCAGATCTGGGCTTGGGGGCAGTGGGCAATTTGTTGGATCTTCTCGCTACGACTATCCACCGCCAATTGAATGCGGTCGGTATCGCCCAAAAACCCCCGGAAAACCACCGTGCGGTTGCGCGGATGCCCCTGGGGATCCACCGTGGCCAATTGCAAATACCGCACACCGGGATCGCTACGGTTACGGTGCAGTGCCGCCTGAATCAGCGCCCGCCAAGAGGGATCCGCAGTAGAATTGCCCTTCGGGTCTTTCATCCGTTTTTCGCAAGGTGCAAGCAAGCCGGGATTGGGGTTTTCTCTCCCTGACGCGATCAGCTAGGGGGTGGAGAAGCCTCAGATTGGGAGTCTCTGGAGTGCCTTGGTGAGGACTCCGCACCGCCGACGCGACCAGAGCTGGGATCTGGCTCGGTTGGGCTAATGGGATGAAAGTGGTGCTCTACCCAGCCCTCCGGCGGCCCCTCAAACCGCTCCGGCACTGGCTGCTTTACCTGCAATCCCCGCAACACCGCGTTGAGATAGGCGCTATCCCAGCTAAAGAAGCGGCTTTCGCGGATTTTGTGCCACACCGAGCGGGACATCAGCAACGTCCGCTCCACATCTCGAGCCCCCAGCTTGAGCAAGAACTCCTCCCGTTCCGGCTGGTAATCGGTGGAGGCCAAGGCCAGAGATTGCGGCGGATGAGCCTGAGTAAGCTGGGCCATCTTGGCCATGAGTTCGGGGTAAAGCCAAGTGTAGGCAGGGTGAACCGTAAGCTTGGCCACATGAGGTTGCTGCCCGGTGCGATCCAACTTCAAGTTGAAGTAGCCGATGGCGGTTTTGCGTTCGGGCTCGTAAACACACACTTCCACCCGCTCCGTCTGGCTAATGGCGCATTTGGCCTGCTCCAAAAGCCAATCCAGTGGGCTAGTGCGAAAATCGTTCACCTCACGGTCGTACACCTGGCGCACAGTGGCCGGCATGGATCCCGTATCCAGTTGGTAGATGGCATAGGCATCCCGGTTGGTCACCGGCACCAGGTTGGGCAATTTGGGCTCGTGCTGGCTGAGAGCTGCCAGAATATCGGCTGGAACCGACCAGTAGGTGATCTGAGCCAAGGGTTGGAAGCCGTTGCGCCGGTAGAGCGCCATTGCCCCCTTGTTGTGGATGTTCACCTCCAGGATCCAGGTGCGAGCTTCCCGAAAGTGCTCCATGCAGTGCTTGAGCAGCCGGGATCCCACCCCCTGGCGCTGGGCAGAGGGCGCTACCGCGATATGGTCGACCCGCCAGGTGCTGCGGGAATGGTTGAAGGGGGAAACCTGAATCACTCCCTGAATCTTGCCCTCCAGCTCCGCCACATGCACCGTAAACATGTGCTGAAAGCGATTGGGAAACAGGGTCAGGGTTTTCAGGGGCCCATACCACTGGCGCAACCGCCGCACTTGGCGACGAATATCCACCGAGCGGCTGCCGTACTCTTCATCAAAGGCTTGAGCCAAAATCTCTTCCACAGCCTCCAGATCCCCCAGTTGGGCGGGGCGAATGATCAGTTCAGGGGCACCAATGGGGGCTTCGGCATCCGGGTCGGGTCTTGCTGTGGTGTTGTCCATGCCAATCGCAGGCGGGAGAATATTCAAAGCATAGCTCAGGCTCTCTTGCTTTTTCTAACCGGGAGGATCGTTCTGCAACAAAGCTTGAAAGCCTACAGATCGGCTTTCCCGTTATCGAGAAAGGCTTGGCCGCCAAGAAGGGCGTGAACTCAGCCTCCCGGTAGCTGCCCAACAGTGACGAACGGGAGAGCTGGCCCCCTACCCTGCTGGGGTCAATGCCGGGTCGCTCACGCCCCAGTGTCCAGCAAGGTCAAGTTGCTGAAGGTGAAGCGCTTCTCCACAGGGCCGGTTTCCGTCTCCGTCTGGATACGCCGCTCCGAGAGGATGTAATACTTGCCCACTTTTGTGTACAGATCCTCGAATTGGCTGCGCCCGCCTTTTTGCTCGCCCGTTTGGGGATCGTGATAGACGGAATCGTAGCGGTGGGAAAGATAGCCTTCGCCGGTATCGTGGCTGCTGAAGGTGTGGATGGTAACCACCACTCCGTGGATATGCCGATGCACCATGGTAACCTGGTTATCGCGCACGTGGTAGCGATCCCCTTCGGCTTTGCCCCCCACCAGGATCTCTACTGTGCCATCGGGCAGGGTTTGGCCGTAACGGAAAGTGTTGTTCCCATGGGTCTCGTCGAAGCTGCGGCGCACCCGGTGAATGGCAATCTCCCAGAGTTGGTTGTGAATGGCTTTTCGAGCTTCCTCATCTTCTACGCCCGTAACGGTGGCCTTTAGGTCTGCCCCCACTCGCACCTGCCCAACGAATGTGCGCTCCCCATCCCAATAGGTGACCTCGGCGCTGTAGCCCGGGAAAGCGGGATCCCAGGTGTAGCGGTTTTCATAGGCGGCCCGAAACAACTCTTGGGCAGAGACTTGAGTGGCGATCATCGGCTGTCTCCCATCGTTATTGCAAGTGCTTCTCATGAGTATCATACTGCTTCTTGCCGCTGGGCTAAACCCCATCCGGCTGTGCTGAGGATCCCCGTCTGCTGAAGACGGTCTTTCTCAAAAAGCAGCAGGGATCCCCATTTTGCCGGTAGGCTGAGGCCCATCCCAACCTAACCTCCAACGCGAGGCATCTTTGAGATTTTTATCTCTTCATCTCTAGATGCACGGAGGTCGGTCGGCTTTCCTCAGCGCACTGTGGGATGCTCCCAGGTGTCTTGAGGATGACAAGGCTTCGGCTTTGTCCAGGTCGGCGGGACAGATCCCTTTGGCCGAGTTGCCGGAACTGCTGTCGCAAACCAGGAACTTGGGTAAGATGAGGGCAGCATCGACAGCCCTTCTCTTCCTTCCTCTACCGAGTTTCTGCTTGCGCATTTGGCTGCTTCTCTCTCCAGAGTATTTCCTGGAAAGAGGCCGCCTTTCCTATGTGCATTCTTTGTTAGGTGAGGAGGAAGATTGAGAGACTTCACTGATCGTGCTCCGCACGGCGCAGAGCCGCAGCATGTCGGTAGGATAGAGTCCTTGGGATCTTCGCCAGGCTTGACCGGAATTGCACCCTCACCTGAGATGATGGGGCCAGTGCTGCAGATAACCGGCAAGCAGACCCTAAGTGGCCACATCCCCATTGGCGGGGCGAAAAACTCTGCCTTGGCGCTGATGGCCGGGGCCATCTTGGCTCCTGAGGCTTGTCGAATTCACAATGTGCCCCGTCTGCTGGACATTGAACGCATGGGACAGATCCTGGCCACGCTGGGAGTTAAGGTTTCCCATGTTGGCAATACCCTCGACCTGGATGCCAGCTCCCTGAAAACCTCTCAAGCTCCCTATGAATTGGTCAGCCAGTTGCGGGCCAGCTTTTTCATCATAGGGCCTCTGTTGGCGCGGCTGGGGGTGGCCAGAGTTCCCTTGCCCGGCGGCTGTGCGATCGGGTCTCGTCCTGTGGATCTGCATGTGCGGGGTCTACAAGCCTTGGGGGCGACGGTACAAATCGAGCATGGGGTGGTTCATGCCTATGCCCGTAAACTGTTGGGAACCCGTATTTACCTGGACTATCCCAGCGTCGGTGCCACCGAGACCTTGATGATGGCCGCTACGCTGGCGGATGGAGAAACGGTGATCGAGAACGCCGCCCAAGAGCCGGAGGTGGCGGATCTAGCCCGTTTTTGTCAAGCCATGGGGGCCCGCATTCGCGGTGTCGGCACCAATACGGTTGTGGTGGTAGGGGTGCCCCGCTTGCATGGAACAGAGTACACGGTCATTCCCGACCGCATCGAGGCCAGCACCTATCTCATTGCCGGGGCCATTACCCGCTCTCACCTCACGGTTGGCCCTGTCATTCCCGATCATCTGCGGGCGGTGATCGCCAAGTTGCAAGCGATGGGGCTGCGGGTGGAAGAGGAAGGCCCAAACCGGCTGCGCATTGCCCCGGCTCAACTGAGCTCAGGCTGGCTGTGTCAGGCAACCGATATTCAAACGCTGCCCTATCCTGGTTTCCCCACCGATGTGCAGGCGCCGATCATGGCCTTGGCCGCCTTGAGCGAGGGCAGTTGCACCATTGAGGAGACGGTGTTTGAAAACCGCATGCACCACATTCCCGAGCTGAATCGCATGGGAGCCGATATTCGCCTGAAGAACCGAGTGGCCCTGATCCGAGGGGTGCCGTCCCTTTCCGGCGCTCCGGTGGTGGCTACCGACCTGCGGGCGGGTGCGGCCCTGGTGTTGGCCGGTCTGGCGGCTGAAGGCTGCTCCACGATCCACGGATTGCACTACATCGACCGGGGCTACGAAGCCATTGATGAAAAGCTGCGCAGTGTCGGGGCCAAGGTGTACCGCAGCGAAAGCCCGACAGCGCAATTGGGGAAATGAGCCGTTTCACCGCCGTTTGAAGTTTGAAGAAATCGTTGCATCTCTCCCTGCCTATCGCCTGGCCACAATGCGCGGCGACCGCTTGCTGGGTGAGCTTTCCAGCCATGTTGCAAGTATCGAGTCGTCCGGTGGCTCAACGCAGTCGGGTTGAGTATCTTAGTTCAGAGGTGGTGGGGAGGCAAAGCATGGGGATCCTGACAGGCAGCAAACGACGCTGGATAAGATGGGCTGCCGGTGTGCTGGCAGCAGGAGCGGCTCTGGGTGGGGCCGTCTGGGGCTTCTACACCTCATCCTGGGCAGAAACCGCGGAGGTGGCCTCTGCACCAGAAGACAGGGATCCGGCGCAACTGCCTCAAACTTCCACAGTGGCCTTTCTGCAAGCCTATGCAGCGCTACAGGCCGGCCAAGCGCAATCTGCCTTGAAGCATTTGCAGGGGCTGGAAGAGAGCCTGCCGGTTCTGAGGGAAGAGATTTGGAAGCTCAGGGCCCAAGCCTATGAACAGTTGCAGGACAAGGAAACAGCCCAAGGGATCTGGTGGCCCAAGATTTTGCAGGAATATCCCCACAGCCCTGTCGCTGCCTATGCCCTCTGGGGGATGGACCAGGTGGATCGGCTGCGGCAGCAATTTCCCACCCATCCGCTGACCGGACGTGCCCTCAAGCATTTGCTGGAGCTGGATCCCGACCGCTATGACCTGCTGCGGGATTTGGCCCAACATCACCCGCAAACCCCTGGGCTAACGCCGTTGCTGGATCGCTGGCGGCAGGCTCAAGAGGGATCCCTCACGGCTTCCGACTGGCAGATCCTCGCCGATGCCTACTGGGAGCAACGGGAGTACGGCAAAGCTGCCCGGGCCTATGGACGTGCCCCCGCCACCTCTCAGAACCTCTACCGCTGGGGTCGCAGCCACCAGATCTCGCGGGAGTTTCCTCAGGCCAGAGCGGCTTACCAAGCGCTGCTGGCACAGTTCCCCGATGGGCCAGAGGCTTCCCTCACCCGTCGCCGTTTGGCGGAACTGAGCGACCTGCCGACGGCAATTGAACTCCTCCGACAGGTGGGATCCGGCTCAGATAAAGAAGCTCCAGAGGCGTTGCTCAGCCTCAGCCAGCTCTATGATCGCAACGCCAGCCCCCAATCGGCCCAAGCCACCCGGCAAGCCCTTTGGGATCGCTTTCCGGCCAGCGAAGCTGCGGCCAACGCCGCCTGGACGGTGGCCTGGAGCCAAGCGCAAGCAGGCAATCTCAGCCAAGCCATCGCCCTAGCTCAACAGATTGGATCCGCCCAGCGGGACACGGAAATGGGGGCACAACTGCTCTACTGGGCGGGCAAATGGCGGGAACAGCAGGGGGATGTCGCTGCGGCTCGGCAAACCTATCGGCAGGTGCTGCGGCAGTTTCCCCACACCTACTACGGCTGGCGGTCGGCAGTGCAACTGGGCTGGCCGGTGGGGGATTTCTACAGCGGGCGCAAAAGAGTGGAGGTGGATTTTCAGCCGGTGCGCCAACCGTTGCCGGGGGTCTCGGCGGCCACGCAGACCCTGCATTTGATGGGAGCCAGCCAACTGGCCTGGGAACGCTGGCAGGGCGAAACTCCGGTGCAGCGGGATCCCCGCCAGATGAGCGTTGCCGAGCGCTTTGTCACGGGCATTTTGCGCAACAGCGCCGGAGATCACCTGCGGGGCATTAACCAGGTGGCTGCTTTGCGCTTCAGCGAAGAGCCGGATCCCCTGCTGGAGACGTTGAGGCAGCGCCAAGATTTCTGGCAGGCCATCTATCCGCTGCACTACTATGCGGGCCCCGACAATTCCTGGAGCGGGGATCCCTACGCCCAACCCGGTATGGCCCGCTGGTCGCGGCAATTTAACCTCAATCCCTTGATGGTGGCGGCTCTGATCCGGCAGGAATCCCGCTTTGAGCCGGAGATCGTCTCGGCCTCGGGGGCTTTGGGCTTGATGCAGGTGATGCCCGCCACCGGGCGCTGGATTGCTCAGCAGATCGGCCTGGCCCAGTACAGCCTCACTAACCCCGCCGACAATCTCTACCTGGGATCCTGGTACTTCGACTACACCCACCGCACCTATCAAGACAACACCTTGCTGGCCCTGGCCAGCTACAATGGTGGCCCCGGCAACGTGGCCAGATGGCTGAACCGCTTTGGCTTCGAGGATCCGGATGTGTTTGTGGAGCAGATCCCCTTCCCCGAAACTCGGGGCTATGTGAAGTCCGTGTTTGGCAACTACTGGAACTACTGGCAGCTCTACACCCAGGAGGGGCGCACTCTGGTCAGCCAGCGACTGCATAACCCCTCGTCTTCTTCATGACTTCCGGTTTTGTCGCGGGAGTGCTGCCGTAGAGGGAGTGGGCTTTTTTCCCACAGTATTCTGGGAGAGTTACAGTTATTCCAAGATTTGGCAGTCAAGATTTGACAGTGCCGTTCGCGCTGACAGGACGGGGTTCTATGGTCTCTGGGTTTGAACAACAGGAGGGCGTTTGCGTTAGCGGTGCGGAGCACTATCGCGTTAGCGGTGCGGAGCACTATCAGGGGGCGGCAGAAAAGCAGACTGCCCGACAGGAATTGGCCGTGGATTTTATTCGCCATGGCATAGCCGAGGAACCCCGGCCAGAAGTCGAGGATGCCTTTCGGGCCCTTACAGACGAAGGTCGCAGGCGCTGCCGCAAGATTGCCCGCCAGCTCAAGAACATGGGCTGGAGGTGGGATCTCCTGCTCACCAGTCCCTTGGTGAGGGCTCGACAGACCGCTGAGATCTTTTTGGACGAGAACCTGGCCGAAGCTGTGGAGGTGTTTGAGCCGCTGGCTCCGGGCGGCAGTTTTGCTGACCTGGTGCGCTGGCAAGCAGAGCGGGAACCTCTGGCGTCTTTGGCTCTGGTCGGTCACCAGCCGGATCTGAGCCTGTGGGTACAAGCGGCTGTTGGTCTAAACCCGGCCAACGCCCACGCGATCACCCTCAAAAAAGCGGGCCTAGCCCAAGTGCGCTTTGCCGAAGGCCGGATTGACTACCGCCAGGGATCCCTGACTTTGTTGCTCTCCCCCAAGGTGGTGCTGCGCTGAGAAGAAGCTGGCTCATCATGATAAACGCCCAACGAGTCGGCCAGAGGTTGTGCCCCTAGGTTCAGCGCTGAGAGGAGGTCAGCCGCTCTCCCAGCAATTGCACACAATAGGCCGCCAGCCCCAACCCCACCATGGCAAACATGAAGGCAATCAGGGAAACGGAACCGACCAGCAGGTAGCGCACCAGAATGCTGATTCCGCGGGCCAACGATCCAATCTCCACCTCAATTGGCGGCAACTTGGCCAACATCGAGAGCAGCAGTTGAAAGAACCCGTAGCCCAAACTGACGGCGATGGCGGCCCCCAAGAGGGCACTGAAAGGATGGGGGGATCCCTGTGGAGAAGAAGACATGGGGCAGCACCGGAAAACTCACCTTTATTCTAGGCTGCAGGTACAATGTGGAAGTTTCTTTTCTTTCCGGCAAGCCTAGGGGTTATGGAGAGCGGATCGGGAGTGGGATCCCACTACGAAGTTTTGGGCGTTTCCGTGGGGGCGACGGCGGAGGAGATCAAGTCCGCCTACCGTCGTTTGGTCAAGTATCACCATCCCGATAGCCTGCTGGCCAAAAAAGATCGGGCCACCGCTGAGCGCATCCGCCAGATCAACGCTGCCTACGCGGTGCTCAAGGATCCCCAATCTCGCCGCGAATACGATCGGCAACTGCACTCCAGCCGCACCTCACCCCGCCCCCAGCCGACGGGATCCCCCCGTGAAACCGTCAGCCACGAAGCCATCGCCCGTGCAGCCTGGATCCGACAGGTCTACACCCCTCTAAACCGAGTGTTGGGGCCCTTGTTGTCTTCCCTAAAGCCTCAGTTGAATGCTTTGGCGGCGGATCCCTTTGATCCCGACCTGTTGGAGTCCTTCGCCACCTATTTGGAAGAGTGTAGCCAGAAACTGGCCCAAGCTCAGCAGATCTTTGGCCGCCTCCCCAATCCCAGCAGCCTGGGGGGAGTGGCTTCTCGCCTCTACTACGCCCTCAACCACCTAGAGGACGCTCTAGAGGAGCTGCAGTATTTCCCCCTGAACTTCGACGACCGCCATCTGCACACCGGACAAGAGCTGTTTCGCCGGGCAGGGGGGCTGCGCCTGGAAGCTATGGAAGCTTACGCCAAGAGTTCACCCTAAGCCAGAGCGGGATCCCCCCCTGGGCAGAGAGGGGCGAGGATCATAGGGGATGGGGATGTACTGCACGGAAGGGCGGCCCATGGTGGCCTGTGGGTACAAGTCCATCAGGGCATAGATTTGGGGTGGCAACTCAGTAGAAATGGGCAGGCCCAACCTTTGGGCTTCTTCGGCAGTGATCGGGTAGTCGTGGGTAACTTGTCCACTGGTTAGGTACTGGATGAGGGGCTCGATGCGTTCGGGGGCAATTTTGCGCTTGGGCACATCGTCCTTCAGGAGATCCCGCACGAAGTTCTGTACCTGTTGCATCGCTTTGCGGGCCAGATCTGCCAGGATCAAGGTTTGGTCATCGATTTCGGCAATGGGTTTATCCGCCACCACCTGCAGAATACTGGCGGCAGCATACCCCCCCAACTGTGGATCCACCGGCCCCAGGACTGCATTGGCATCCATGACGATTTCGTCGGCGGCCAGGGCCAGCATCGTCCCCCCCGACATGGCGTAGTGGGGCACAAACACTGTCACTTTGGCCGGATGGCGGATCAAGGCGCGGGCAATTTGCTCCGTGGCCAGCACCAGGCCACCGGGGGTATGCAAAATCAAATCAATCGGGGTATTGGGTGGAGTGAGGCGAATCGCCCGCAATACCTGCTCGGAGTCCTCGATGCTGATGTAGCGGGAAACCGGGATCCCCAAAAAACTGATCGACTCCTGGCGGTGAATGAGCAGAATCACCCGGCTGCCCCGCTTTTGCTCCAACTCCCGAATGGCCATCAAGCGCCGGAACTCTTGGGCACGACGGTTCAGCAGAGGTTGCAAAGAGCTGAAGATCAGAAAAATCCAGAACAGGCTGCCCCAGTCCACTTTCACACCTCAAGTGGGATCCCTTTGACTCCAGCATAGGGGATCCAAAATCTTCGGCGATCCCTGAGCCTCATGAGTTGGGTTCAGACGCCGCAAAAAAGCGATCCAAAGCCTGCAGCAAATCCGGTACGGAAGCTTGGTCAATCCAGGATCGAATATAAGCCTGCTGCTCCGCCAAGTTTTCAATGCGGCCCAACTTTTGCATGGCCAAGTAGCGGGTTTCTGCCGCGGCGCGATTGGTTTGCAAGTCCAGCCGCTGCTCCGGGGTAAGCGGATACTCTGTTTGGGCCAACAGGTGATCGGCCACCATCATGAACAGCAGAGGCCCCGCCAATTCCACCTGGGGCTCGGCTTCTGGCTCAGAATCGGCAGCAGCGAGATCTTGGAGATCTTGAAGGAGATCCTGCCCCAGTTGCAGCAGCTCTTCTGCCGAAGCCGCCCGCAGCACCGTCTCGGCAGTGGCCCGGAGCGGCTCTGGGGAAACCCTGTGGTGGATGGCCAATTCCGCCAGGGCCTGTTCCCATTGATCCCGTTGGGCTTGCACCACAGCCCGCTCTTCTGGGGAAAAGTCCAACCGCTCCAGCACCACCTCCAGAGCCACAGCCCCCACCAACAGAGGGGGAAAGCGCAGCACCGTAGAGGCAGATCCCGCCTGCTCCAAAAAGGTTTCCAAATCCGGGCCGGATCCCCTGTCCAGCAAGTCCTGCAAGTAGGCCAACACCTCTTGAGGCGAGGTCAACCTGAGGATCCCTCGCACCTGTGCCCGCAAGTCTGCCGGGATCCCAAGGAGCTGCACCTGGGCTTCGGCCCGCGCCTGTGCTTCTGCGATCAACTCCGGCAAATCCGCCGTCGCCTGACCGGCCTGCAGCAAAACCCGGCTGGAATCTCGCAACAGACTGGCCGCCTCCACAAACAGCAGCACCTGCGGGACTTGCAGCGTTGGCCAAACCATGCTAGCCAAGCTGTGGATCCGCAGGGGATCCCTCCGATTCTGGATTGGCTGGCGCAGCGGGGTGAGCTGAAGTGGGCTTGTGCCAGCGCAGACCAATCAGAGCATCGTACAAAAAGCCCCAAAACTCTCCCTTCTCCCAGATCCCCAGCGTTTGCTGGCAGTTGCGCGCGTCCAGCTCAGGTTTGGCTGCCCAGTAGGCTGCTTGGTATTTGTACCAGGGAACAGAAGGCCAGAGATGGTGGATCAGGTGATAGTTTTGCCCCAACAGCAGAATGTTGGTCAGCCATCCGGGATAGACGCGGGCATTGTACCACCGCTCTTGGGATTGAAAAGGGCGATGGGGCAGGTAGTCAAAAAACAAGCCCAGCAAGAACCCCATGATAAAGGCAGGGGGTAGCCAATAGTTCATGATGTAGTCGGTGTAGCCGAAGTAGCTGGCCAGACCAAAGGTCAGGATAACCACCAGCCGACTCAAGCCCCACTCCAGCAGATCCCAGCGACCTTTCCGCCAGAGCTGCCGCTTAAAGAAAAACACCTCATGGTAGAAAAACCGCGGCGCGATCAGCCACAGCGGCCCTCCCGTTGAGACATAGTGATCGGGATCGTCTTCAGGATGGTTGACGTGGGCATGATGCTGCATGTGTACCCGCTTAAAGACGGGATAGACAAAACCCTGCAACAGGGCAGAGCCGTGTCCGAGCGCCTCGTTCAGAAAGCGGTTGCGGTGGGCCGAGCCATGGGAAGCATCGTGAATCACCGTGCCCAAAACGTAGAGGGCCACAAAATTGAGCCAGAACACCATCCATTTGGGCCAGTGCCAAAAGGCGTACCCGCCAAAGCAAGAGGCCGAAAGCACCACCGCAGCCAAAAACATCAGCAAGGTGGGATTCCAAAATTCTGAGGGTGGCCCCAACAGCTCACGAGGCAATGCGAAGGGTTTGTGGGCCGATTCAGCAGTAGCAGCAACAGTCATCGGCAGCCATCCTTAGGTGCGCACAGTGCAGACAGAGAGGATGGGTCGAGGCAGCGCGTCCCAGTCATCACACCGAAAAGAGATCGAAGAGATAAGTTTGTTAACTTTCGTTAGTATACGGCAGAGGCCTGCCCAGCTTCTCAGCCCAAGCCTCATTTTCCTATCAACCACAGCCCTGGGGGCACCTTCTTCTCCTACCTAGAGGATTCCTGCAGGATCCCGGCAATAGCAAACCGTCCCTGAAGCCGGAGAAAAGCCGTAGTGTGAGGTTCTGTTGCAGCCTCTGTTGCAATTCATGTGTAGATCGCCAGGGGATCCCATCCGGGGTTCAGCAGGAGCGGTAATCTAAGGGTCGGTCAACCTGAGTTGAGGACGAAAACCATGATGCCTGTTGTCGCGCCGCTGGCTTTGACCGCTCAAACCAGCCCCTGGTCCCCCCTGAGCGCCGTGATCATTCTGCTCTGCACAGGGCTGGCTTACCTGAGCTTCAAATCCTCCTCTGGAGTGGCCTCAGAGACTGGGCCGGTACTGGGAATGACCTGGCCAGAAGTCATCGGGGTTGCCAGTTTTGGCCACTTGCTGGGGGTGGGGGTCGTTTTGGGCCTCTCCAACATTGGCGTTCTTTAGGCTGACGCGAACGGAAGAGGGAACGCCTGGGGAAATAAGCACCGCTGTCGTGGAGGGACAACCCAACACAGTAAGTGCTGTCGCAGAACCAGGAACCAGAATCCCTTGCCTGTAGGCAGGGGGGTATGTCAAGTTTCTTGAACTTGGCCGGGATCCCTGCTTGGTGATGTTACACTCTATTTCGATTCTGAAAAAAGCAGTTCCTTCAGCCGCGTTTTCCCCTGAGGTTTGTTGCCATGTCAGCGATGATGCTCCTGGCCAGTTTGCCGGAAGGCTATGAATTGTTTGACCCGCTGATCGACATTTTGCCGATCATCCCTGTTCTGTTTTTCCTGCTGGCCTTTGTCTGGCAAGCGGCAGTGGGCTTCAAGTGAAGCCATCGCTCCTGCTGAGGTCTTGTCCGGAGGAAACTCAGGCAGGGCCGAGGTGCTTCCCCCCAGCTCCTCTCCCAGGTTGGGGGGTTTGTTGCTATACCCCGGCAAAAGCGACAAGCCGTCTTGTCACTGGTCAAAAACGTAAATGCCAATGACTCCCAAAACTGGGCCAGGGATCCGGCGCTAGGGTTCGCGGTCGAGGACACCGGTAATCCAGAGAACCCCTGCCAAGCAGACGAAGTGGGCAAACGTCACGTTGATGTTGGCGGCCAGCAGCAGCACTCCTGTCACCTGGTTGGCCTGGGTGCGGGAAAACATGCGCGCCAACAGCTCGCCCACTTGGGCTTCCATACCAATCAGAGCGAGGAAGGCCCCAATGAGGCTGATATAGGTGACCAACTGCAACTGCTTGGGCAGATCCAATTGGCTTAAGGCATCGGCAGAAGCTGAGCGGCGCTCCGCGTGGAGCAAGTAGCGCCAGTTGAAAAATAGACCGGCTGCCAGGGTGAGCAACGTAAACAAGGTGAACCAGAAGGCGATGATAGCCCCCAGCGAGTCATCTCGATAGACGGTATTCTGGCCAATTAAAAAGCCGAACCACAGCAGCAGCGCCGTCGCCCCCAAGATCGCCTGGAACCAAAACCCGAAGCGACGAGTCAGGCGCAAGCGAGACTTCATCCGCTCGACAGCCGCCCGCACTGACGGCGACATGGGCTCGTTCATCTTTTTCCCCCGCTCGACTGGATGAACAGCAACTTCCGCTTCCAGCCTATCTTTATCCTCTGGCCCCAGTCACTTTTATCGGGCTGGCGGTTGGGGATCCTCGCTTTGCAGGCGGAGAATTTCGGCCTCAATGCGCTGTTGCAAAGCTTTGCCCTCTTCGGAGCGGATCAAGAGTGTAATGCGGTTGTAGTCGGGCACAGTCATACCGTGGCGAGTGATGATCTCGGTCGCGGTGCGGATGAATTCTCGCCGGATTTGATCTTTGCTGGCTGGGTCGTTTGTGGCTTGGGAGCGCTTTTGGGCCTCTTGCCGGTGGGGCTCCATCTCCAAGACGATACGGGCGTACATTGTTACCTGCTCATCGCTCAACACCACAGAGGTGGTGGGGGTTTGAGCCACGGCCAGAGAGACAGTGAGCACAGGGATCCAAGTGCAAACCCAGATCAAACCCACCAGCCCTTTTTGGGCCACGCTTTGGATTGGAAATGCCGTCCACCATCTCCGACTTGCTTTGCCTGACACCGCTGATGTCTCCCCACCCGCCAACTGTTGCTCAGGTTGCCTAGGGTTTTTGTGAGCTTTCGGCCCCACGCCGGTTCAACACTCTGATGAACCCCGCGGGCTTCGATCCTATCTGCTCCTCTCTGTGAAAGCCCAGGGCGTCGTCCACGCTGACAACTGAGCTTGCTTTTCCATTTGACCGAAAACTGGTCTTTAGGTTCCAGTTCCAGTCCCTTTCCAGCCTATCTGACACCCAGAAGGGAGTGGCCTCTGGGATAATGGGGATGAATTGTTGGTTATTGCCCCTATGCATTTGGAACGTCGCCCGGTTTTCCCGTTTACGGCCATCGTCGGCCAAGAGGAGATGAAATTGGCCTTGCTCCTCAACGTGATCGACCCGCGCATTGGCGGGGTGCTGATCATGGGGGATCGCGGCACGGGCAAGTCCACCACCATCCGCGCTTTGGCCGACCTGCTGCCCCGGATCGAGGTGGTGAAAGGGGATCCCTTCAACAGCCACCCGCGGCAGCGGGACTTGATGAGCGATCAAGTGTGGGAGCGCCTGCAGGCGGGAGAAACGCTGGAAAGCACTTGGATCCAGGTGCCGATGGTGGATCTGCCCTTGGGGGCAACAGAAGACCGAGTGTGTGGCACTCTCGACATTGAGCGGGCCTTGGCTCAGGGGGTGAAGGCTTTTGAGCCAGGGCTACTAGCCAAGGCCAATCGAGGCATCCTTTACGTGGATGAAGTCAATTTGCTGGATGACCACTTGGTGGATGTGTTGCTGGATGCGGCGGCCTCAGGCTGGAACACCGTGGAACGGGAGGGCATTTCCATTCGTCATCCGGCTCGGTTTGTGCTGGTGGGATCCGGCAACCCGGAAGAGGGGGAATTGCGGCCTCAACTGCTGGATCGCTTTGGCATGTTTGTCCAGATCGAAACGGTGCGAGATGCCGCCCTGCGGGTGCGGATCGTGGAGGAGCGCAGCCAGTTCGACGCCGATCCCCAGGCTTTTTTGGCCAAGTATGCCGATTCCCAGCAGCGCCTGCGGGAGCGCATCGAAAAAGCCCAACATCTTTTGCCCAACGTGGCAGTGGATCCCGACTTGCGCTTGAAGATCTCTGGGGTATGCGCGGCTTTGGAGGTGGATGGACTGCGCGGAGACATTGTAACCAACCGGGCTGCCAAAGCCCTGGCAGCTCTAGAGGGGCGCAGTGAGGTCACCGTCGCCGATATCCGTCGGGTGATCAGCCTGTGTTTGCGTCACCGCCTGCGCAAGGATCCCTTGGAAACCATCGACTCCGGCTACAAGGTGGAAAAAGCCTTCAGCGAAGTGTTCCAGGTGAGCCTAGAGAGCGCCGCCTAGCCCTCACCCCCCAGCCCCTCTCCCAGGGGGAGAGGGGAGTAGGGTGGCTGCTAGCTTGTCGGCAATGGCGGCAATCCAGGTTTGCTCCTGCCGGCTGAAGCTGCGTGGGGTATCGCTCCCCAAAATCAAGCACCCTCGCTGGCCGATGGGCTGGCACAGCACGGCCTGGGATCCGGGGGGCAACAGGCCATCGAACTCGGCGCGGGCCGGGAACAGCTTGAGATCCACCAAATACACGGGCCGCCCCGTCTGCAAGACCCGCTGTAAAACGCTCTTGGGCTGAATCGAGGGCATCTGGCCGGGGGTGGCTAGGATCCCCCGTTGCAGGAGGGTTCGCCCACCCACCCAGATCACCACGGTGCGGGCGGCGGTGGTGCTGAGCAGGGTATGGGAGGCCCAAGCCAGCTCCAGTTTCTCGCTTTCGGAAAGATCGGGATGCCAATCACAGCCGGGGATCCCCTGCAGGGGGGCCGTTTGGGGTGGAAGAGGCTGGATCTGCTGCCACAGCAGGCCGGTCAGGATCAAAACGGCGCTGAGGAGGATCCCCAAGGCATCTGAGCGGGACTGGCTGGTGAGCAATTCCGGCGTAAAGGCCAGTCGATTGATGACCAAGAGGGCGCTGCCCAAAAGGCCGGTCACCAGAGGCAGCCGCCTCACCCAGCGATTGGGATCCCTGGGGGCTGGAGTGGGTTCAACCGTCAAGGCAGGCTAGGCATAACCTAGAGGAAGTAACGGGAGAGAAGGGAGAAGCTGATACATTTACGCTGAACACTGCTGAACATCACTGTTCAACTATGCAGCGATAGCATTCTGTTTGTTTCCAAACAGAATGGCGGTATCCCG
>NZ_JBSSBR010000034.1:0-28766 GCF_054059035.1 Thermostichus sp. MS-CIW-36 | reverse complement strand
TACAACTCTTTGCCGCAAATCCAAAGAATGAGTCGGCATTCCTTTCTCTCCTTCCTCTTGAATACCTGTACCCTATTTTAAATTAAAAGGCTGTACCGTCTGTCGCCTAGAGCAGGTTTGCGACCAGGAGGGCAAGGGGGTTTTCGCCAGCGAGTGGCATACGGCCCGCAAGCGGACGTTGCTCAGTGCCTACGGCGTGGGCACCCTTGACCAAGCTTTGATGGGGGCAGTACAAGCACGCCACCAGTTTGTCCGCCTATTTGGTTTGGCGGGGCGCACGATTATCCTAGACGAGATCCACGCCTACGACCTCTACACGAGCACCCTGCTGGAGCGGTTTTTGGAATGGGCAGCAGTACTGGGATCCCCGGTGATTGCCCTTTCCGCTACCCTGCCTGTCAGCACCCGCCAGCGACTACTGGCTGCCTACGCCAGAGGCTGCAATCAACCCCCGCCCAATCTCCCTGCTGCCAGCTATCCCCGCATTACGATTTTTGCCTCTGGAGAAGCCCTAGCTCAGCCTTTTAAACCCTCAGATCATGTGCGCCGAAAATTAGGGATCCGTTGGGTCAAAGATGATCGGTGGCCTGAAGAACTCTCACAAGTGCTGTCTAGATCGGGTGGATGCGTTGCCGTTATCTGCTCAACAGTGAATCGCGCGTTGTCCCCACACACGTGGGGGTGAACCGAGTACGGCGTTGAGAACCTGACGGTGGAGGCTCGTTGTCCCCACACACGTGGGGGTGAACCGCAGCAGGACGGGAGTGGGGTAGGCTGGACGTTGGTTGTCCCCACACACGTGGGGGTGAACCGCCCCGCCCACTGCGCCACAGCCCACGCCGCACCCGTTGTCCCCACACACGTGGGGGTGAACCGAGTACGGCGTTGAGAACCTGACGGTGGAGGCTCGTTGTCCCCACACACGTGGGGGTGAACCGCAGCAGGACGGGAGTGGGGTAGGCTGGACGTTGGTTGTCCCCACACACGTGGGGGTG
This sequence comes from Thermostichus sp. MS-CIW-36, assembly GCF_054059035.1. Taxonomy (NCBI): domain Bacteria; kingdom Bacillati; phylum Cyanobacteriota; class Cyanophyceae; order Thermostichales; family Thermostichaceae; genus Thermostichus; species Thermostichus sp. MS-CIW-36. Next base: position 27,771 of record NZ_JBSSBR010000034.1, on the reverse strand, counting down.
AACCGTTCACCTACACCCAGGTGGAGATCGACCGGATCGTTGTCCCCACACACGTGGGGGTGAACCGTACGACGGGCGCACCATCATGAGCACATGGAAGTGTTGTCCCCACACACGTGGGGGTGAGCGGCTGGGGATGGGCACCCGCACCACCGGCTCCTGCGTTGTCCCCACACACGTGGGGGTGAGCGGCAGAGAATTAAGACAATCTCATGTCTACCGGGATCCCTGAATGGGATGGGTAACACTGAAACTAGGTCGCAGAAGCGGCGCGTAGCGCAATCTCAAGGAGCCGAACATGAGCAAGAGCTTGCTGGAGCAATTGCGACAGATGACTGTCGTGGTCGCCGATACGGGGGATATCAACGCCATCGAGAGCTTTAAGCCGCAGGATGCCACCACCAATCCCTCTTTGATCACAGCGGCTGCCCAAATGCCCCAGTACCAGGGCATTGTCGATGAAACCTTGCTCAAGGCCCGCCAAGAACTGGGATCCAAAGCCGACATCAAAACCGTGGTGGCCCACGCCATCGATCAACTGGCCGTGGCCTTTGGCGTGCGCATTTTGTCCATCATTCCTGGCCGGGTCTCGACGGAGGTGGATGCCCGCCTCTCTTACGACACAGAAGCCACAGTTGCCAAAGCCCGCCATTTGATCGAGCTCTACAAGGCGGCAGGAGCGGATCCCAAGCGGGTGCTGATTAAAATTGCCTCGACTTGGGAAGGGATCCGGGCTGCCGAGATCCTGGAGAAAGAAGGGATCCACTGCAACCTTACCCTGTTGTTTGGCTTGCACCAAGCCATAGCCTGCGCCGAAGCGGGGGTGAAGCTGATCTCGCCCTTTGTGGGCCGCATCTTGGATTGGTACAAGAAACACACGGGCCGGGAGAGCTATCCCCCTGCCGAAGATCCGGGGGTGCAGTCGGTGACCCAGATTTACAACTACTTCCGCAAATACGATTTTCCGACGGAAGTGATGGGGGCCAGCTTCCGCAACATCGGGGAGATCATCGAGTTGGCCGGCTGCGATCTTCTCACCATCTCACCGGCGCTGCTGGCGGAGCTGCAGAACACCGAGGGTTACCTGGAGCGCAAACTGGATCCGGAAAAAGCCAAGAAAATGGACATCCCGCGCCTGGTGATGGATCGAGCTACCTTCGACCAGATGCACCGGGAAAACCGCATGGCCTCAGAAAAGCTGGAAGAAGGGATCCAGGGCTTCTCCAAAGCGCTGGAGGTGCTGGAAAAACTGCTCACCGAGCGGCTGCAGAAGCTGGAGGGTGCCAAGGAAACCATTACCCACGCCGCCCAGGATGTCTTCCGCCTCTACGACCTGGATGGGGATGGCTTCATCACCCGCGAGGAGTGGATGGGGGCAGATCGCGTTTTCGATGCCCTGGATACCAACCAAGATGGCAAAATTACCCCTGAGGAAATGTTGGTCGGCCTAGGGGCGGCGGTCTATCTGAAGAATTAGCCGCTGGCAGCCGGCCTGGGAAAACCTCAAGGTCTATGGGCAAGAACTTTCGCCACATCGGAGATGGGGTGGCCGCCCTGGAGGCACAAGCCCGCCTGTGGATTGCCCAGCGGCTGCAAGGGATCCCTTACGATCCGCCGCCGGGGCCAGCAGCCAGGCAGGTGCTGCATTGGATCGAGACGGATCTGCTGCCGCGCCTGCAGCAAACCCCTCAGGAGCTGGAGAACCTGCTGCATGGGCTAGGGGGCGGCTATGTGCCCAGCGGCCCTTCCGGCGCCCCCACCCGAGGCCGAGTGGACGTGTTGCCCACGGGGCGCAACTTTTACTCGGTGGACATTCGCGCCATCCCCACCCCCACCGCCTGGCAGGTCGGCTCACTGGCCGCCGAGCGGCTGGTGGAGCGCTACGTGCAAGAGCAGGGGGAATATCCCCGTCGCCTGGGCCTATCCGTTTGGGGCACTTCAACTCTAAGAACTGGCGGCGACGATTGGGCCGAGGCCCTGGCGCTCTTGGGGGTCAAACCCCGCTGGGATGGAGGACGGGTGGTGGACATCGAGATCCTGCCTGTAGCGGTTTTGGGCCGCCCCCGTGTGGATGTAACCTTGCGCATTTCTGGCTTCTTTCGCGATGCCTTTCCCAATCTGATTGCCCTGTTTGACCGGGCCGTGCAGGCCGTGGCTGACCTGGAGGAGCCAGAAGCCGACAATCCCCTGCGGGCCCACGTGCTGGCCGATACCCAGTACTGGCAGGAGCAAGGGATCCCAAAGCAAGCAGCGGCGGAGCGGGCGCGGCTGCGCATCTTCGGTTCCAAGCCAGGGGCCTACGGGGCCGGCCTACAGGGGCTGATCGAGGCGCAAAACTGGGAAACAGAAGCGGATCTGGCCCGCGCCTACCTCAACTGGAGCAGCTACGCCTACCGGGCCGATGGCGAGGGAGAGCCGGCCCCCGAAGCCCTGCGGCGGCAATTGGCCCACCTGCAAATTGTGCTCCACAACCAAGACAACCGCGAGCACGACCTGCTGGACTCCGATGACTACTACCAGTTTCAAGGGGGGATGGTGGCGGCAGTGCGAACGCTCCAGGGCCGCAACCCGCGGATTTACTTCGGGGATCACGCCCGTCCCCACAACCCTAAGATCCGCACCCTGGCCGAAGAAATTGACCGCGTCTATCGCGCCCGCGTGATCAACCCCAAGTGGATTGCCGGCGTGATGCGCCACGGCTACAAGGGCGCCTTCGAGATGGCTGCCACCCTGGACTACCTCTTTGCCTACGACGTCACCACCCATGCTGTGCCGGATTTCATGTACGCCGGCCTGGCCCGCGCCTACCTATTGGATCCCCAAGTCCAGCAGTTCCTGCGATCCCGCAACCCCTGGGCGCTGCGGGACATGAGCGAGCGGCTGCTGGAAGCCCACCAGCGGGGCTACTGGCAAGAGCAGGCCCTGGAATTGCTGCCTCAGATCGAAGCCCTGATGCTGGAGATGGAAGCCTACCTGGAATCCCGCTCTCCCGTGGCGAGAGAAGGTTAAGTTCTGCTAATATTTTTTCATCCAAACCAGTTGTGGAGGGATCCCAGGCCATGAGCAAATCTGAGCTGTTGCGAGAGATTCTGGGGCCACTGTTGGAGGACTACCGCTACTGGTTTGAGCGTTCTCGCCGCTTTTTGCAGGAAGAGACCCTGGAATTTATCAGCCCAGAAGAGCAGCAGTCCCTGCTGGAAGAGGTTTTGGCTGCCCAGGCGGAGCTACAGGTAGCCAAAGCGCTTTATCAGGCCTCTGATCAAGAGGTTGGCATCGACCCTGGGCTGATGGCAAAATGGCATCGCCTGCTTATGAAATGTGCCGAATTGGGCCGTCAATTTCGCCAGATTCACCCCTCCCCCGACCTGTAATGCTGCAGATTCTCTACCTCATCGCTTTTGTGGCCATTGCCTTTTTGGCCCTGCGCAACTTGGTTACCAATGTCATCACACTGGGCGTGGAAGAGCGCAAGGCCTCTCCTCGTCGTGCCCGCAAGCGGATCCCTCACCCAGAGCTGCTGGATGAAGATGGCAACCTCACCGAGGAGCCTCTACTGGTGATTCGCTCGGCCAGCTTGGAAGAAGCTCGCAGCCGTTTGGAAGATCTCTATTCCGGCTCGCCGGACGAAGATTAGGGGAGTTTCTTGGGCTTTCTCTCTTGGGCGTGGCTGCACTAGCCTGGGAAGGTACTGCGCGCCATTTGCCCGAGCGTCTGGTGGGCGAGTCAACGGAGATGGGATCCGACTTCAACGTGGAATCGGTGCTGGAGGCGGTGCTCGGCAAGCTGAAGGTTTTGGCGGAAACGGGACAAACCTTTGGTCAGCCGATCACTATTGGTGAGACGATTATTGTCCCTTACATGTCCTTGCATTTTGGCTTGGGTGGGGGAGGGGGTAACTTCGGCAAAACTGCTTCTGGCTTTCGCGGCAACGGCGGGGATCCGGCCAGTCTGTTCGGGGGAGCGGGGGGTGGGGTGCGCATCGAGCCAGTTGGCTTTCTGGTGATCCGAGGCGAGCGAGTGGAGCTGCTGACCACCGTCCAGAAGCCCGACCAGTGGAACCAACTCAGCGAGACTCTGGTGCCCCTGTTGCAGCAGTGGCTGCAAAATCGTGCCGGCAACTCCTGAAGGGACTAGCCGCGAATGGAGAGGCGGGATCCCTGGGGAGAGGGCTGTACCTCGATGCGGTGGGGGAAAGCATCCTGCAGGCTGGGGATGTGGGTGATCACCAAGATGCAGGCAAAGTCGGGGGCGATGGCGTTGATGGCAGCCAGCAGTTGGGCGCGCCCGGTGGCATCCTGGGATCCAAACCCCTCGTCGATGATTAAGGTTTGCAGGTCGGATCCCGAGCGCTGGGTGAGCAGGCGGGACAAGGCCAGGCGAATGGCGAAGTTGATGCGGAAGGCTTCTCCACCGGAGTAAGTCTCGTAGGGGCGGGTGCCGTGGGGATCGGCAATGAGAATGTCGAGGGTGTCATAGGGACTCCGTCCCGCTACGGAGGACAGCTTGGCCGGTGGGCAATAGCGTCGCCCGGAGCGCTGGGTAACCAATTGCAGGTGCAGGCGGTGTTGGGTCAGGCGGGCCAGGATCTGGTTGGCCTGGGCTTCCAGCTCGGGCAGGACATTTTCGACGATCAGGGCGGGGATGCCGTTGCGGCCGTAGGCATTGGCCAGCTCTTGGTACACCTGCTGCTGGCGGCGGGCCTGTTGCAGTTGCTGTTCCAGCTCGGCCTGTTCCGCCTGCTGTTGAACCGCCTGTTGTAGCCGTTGTTGGGCGGCCCCTATCTGAGACAGCACCTCATCCAGCCGCCGGCGGTGCTCCCGCAGGGTTTGGCGGATCCCTTCCAGCTGAGCAGGCAAAACCTCGGGATGCTCCGCCAGTTGTTGCTGAAGCCGTTCCAACTCTTGGGTGGCCTGGGCAAAGTGCTGGCGGCTTTCCTGTAGGCGTTGGGATAAGGCTTGGGTGCGGGCTGCCACCTCCGGCAGTTCCTGGCGGGCCACCTGTAGGGCTTGCAGGCGCACCGGCCAGAGTTGCGCTTGGGCCAGTTCGGCTTTCACCTGCTGGTGCAGGGATCCGTCGTAGCCCAGGTGGTTTAACGCCTGTTCCACCTGAGCCAACCGCTCCGCCAGGGGAGAATCCGATCCCACTGGTGGGCCGGAGTCCTTGGATCCCACCTGTTGCAGGGTTTCCAGTTGTGCCTGTAGGGAGGCGATTTGCTCGCAGAGGCGAGAGCGGCGCTCTTGGGCCTTGCGGAGTTCTTGAGAGCGGCCCAGGGCCCAGCGCCAGCGCTCCAGTTCTCCTCGTTGTAAGGCGTGCTCGCGCTCGTCATAGCCCAGTTGGTGCAGGGCCTGCTGGATCTGCTGGAGCTGTTGCCGAGCTTCTTGAGCGTAAACTTCCCGGTCGAGGATTTCCCTCAACTCTGCCGCTTCTGCTTGCCAGAGCTGGATTTGCCGACAGCGCTCCTGCTCGGCTTCCCACTGCTGTTGCAATCGCCCTTGCAGATGCAGGCGCTCATCCCAGGTGGCCAGTTCTTGGCTAAGACGGCGGTATTCTGCTTGCAAGAGTTCAATCTCCCGGTCGGCCACCGCCAGTTGTTCGCGGATAACAAACAGTTCGCCGGCAATTTCCTCTTGACGCTCGCGGTGTTTTTTCAGCACCACATCCCGCAGGCGCGGGCTGAGGGGACGGGCGCAGAGGGGGCAAGTCCAGTTGCGACGGCGTTGCGGAGCCATAAAGCCGGATCCCTGCGGCTCTGGTGTTGGCGTTGCAGGGGATGGCTCGGCAGGCTGGCCGACAGAAGATAGGGCCGGGGATCCCTCCTCTTGTTCTGCTGCCTCCTCGACAAGGGCTGTCACTCTTGCCAAAGTGGGGGTGACCTGATCTCGTTCGCTGCGCGGAGCACTTTGAGCGGAAAACACCTCTTGACCTTCCTCCCAGGTGGTCACCAACAGGCGGCAGCGTTCTTCTTCCTGTTGCCACTGTTGCTGGAGAACCCGCTGGCGTTCCTGGAGCTTTTGCACGAACAGCCGCCGTTCTTGGACTTTTTCCAACACCCGCTGCTGGTAGAGACGCCGTCGCTCCAGCTCTGCCAAGGCGGCCTCTCCTTCGGCGATTTTCTGCTCCAGTTGCTGCTGCTGTTGGGCTAGAGTTTCCTGGCTTTGTAGTTGCTGGCTGAGAAGCTGAACGCGGGCTTGCAGGCGTTCCCGCTCGCGGCGGATTTGCTCTTGCCAATGCTGTTGCTGCTGGAGAAGGACGGCGGCTTGAGCTTGGGCTTGGTTCAGGGCCTGGAGACGCTCTTGAGCTTGCTGGTAGTGGCGCAGGCCGATTTCGATGCGCTCCTGTTCTGCCAGCAATTGGGCATCGGCTTGGGCCTGGGCTTGGCAGGTGGCCAACTCCTGTTGCAGCCGTTGCATCTTGCGCAGTTGCTGCTGTTGCTGCTCTGCTTGCTGGGCTTGCAGCTTTTGGCGTTCTTGGAGCAGATGCTGCTGTTGCTCGAAGAGGTGGTGGAGATGGCGATCTTGGGCCATCAGGGCTTGGTAGCGTTCGTAACCCGCCAGGATGTCTTCACTCTGGGCGATCAGCTCTTCCAACTGGAGCAGGTGCTGTCGCTGGGCACGCCACTGTTGCTCGGTGTGCTGTAGGTTGGTGCCGAGCTTTTGCAAGTGTTGGGTAAGGTGTTGGTGGCGCTCCTGCAGGATGCAGCGATGTTCGTAGAGGCGCTCTAGGGCTTGCAATTCCTGCTGTTGCTGGGCTAGGAGCTGCTGCAGATGAGTTTGCCGTTGTTGGAGTCGCTCCAGCTCGGCTTGGATTTGGCCAACGTGGGCCTGTTGTTGGTTGAGCTGCTGCAGGCGCTCTTGGAGCAGATCGGCTTTGAGTTTGGCACTGCGCGCCTGTTCCCGGCAGCGGTCGGCCAGCAAATCGTACTGCCCCAACTTGAGCATGTCGGCCAAGATCTGCTTGCGCTCGCCGGGACGCTTCAGAGTGAAGGCATCTGCTTGTCCTTGTCGCAGATAGGCGGAGTGAATAAAGGTCTCGTAGTCGAGGCTGAGCTGACTTTGAATGGCCTGTTGGGTGGCGCGCATGCCGCGGCGGGTCAAGCTACGCCAGCGAGGTTGGCCGTCGGTTTCTCCGGTTTGAATTTGCCACTCCAGGGATCCCTCGCCCGATAGATGACGGCTGCGCAGGATGCGGTAGGTTTGTCCTCGCGAGCGGTAGATCACCTCTACCCAGGCTTCGCTGGCCCCCTTGCGGATGAGATCGCTATCGTTGCTGGCCCGGCTTTGCCCCCAGAGGCCCCAGGTGAGGGCGTCGAGCAGGGCGGACTTGCCTGCCCCATTGGGGCCACAGATACAGGCGGTGTGGATCCCGCGCAGATCCAAAACGGCGTGAGCGTAACAGAGAAAATTGTGCAAGGTTAGGCGAACCGGGATCACAGAAAACTCTGAGGGGCTCTGGTTGCTGGAAAAAATGAGGTTGAGCCATTTGATCCAGAGTATCGCGTCAGCGGTGGGGAGCAACAATGAGGAGTGAGAAGTGAGGAGAGAGGAGTGAGGATACTCCCTTCTCACTACTCTCCGTTCTTTTCTCTTTTCTCTCTTGTCTCTCTTGAGAGGGGATCCGATTGCATTAGCCGCTGACACAGTTGGGCAATCTGGGTGGGGCTAGCCTCATCCAGCCAGCGGTGAAAGGCTTGGGATTCCTGAAGGCGGCCCATCAGCAGCGTGGGGATCTGCTCCGGGCCGTCCAGTTCCGCCAGCCATTGCCGGGGAAAGCCAGTTACTGCAGCCAGATCCTCGGGATCCCGTCGGCCTGCTTGCCACAGCGCTTGCAGTTGGGCAATCTGCTGGGGGATCTGCTCCCAGCGGTGGCCAGAAGCAGTCAGGATCAGCGTTTGCGGCTGTGCCTGTTGCAGCAGTTGTGCCAAGTCCGCCGGTAGCCAGGGCCAGCGGGCCAGTACCAGCTCTTTCCCTTTGGGTGGTGGAACAAAGTTCTCGGCCTCCTGCCCGTCGTAACAGATGGCCCCCTGCTGCGAATCCGGCAGGGGTTTCTGCCGAAAATCTTGGATCTGTAGGCGAGGGGCGGAAATGGTGGGTGCCTGCCACTCTCCCGCAGGGCGCACCGCCAGCACTTTGCCCTGCCAAGGCTGTCTGCCCCGGTCATCCGCCTCCAACTGTAGGGCGATGTCCAAAGCCTGGCATTTTTGCCAGCGCTCCAGCTCTTCTCCGGCTTGCCAAAACCACAGGGTACGGGATCCCAGCTCAAACTTCAGGTGGCGACCATTCTGAGAAATCCCCAACTTAACGCTGCCGCAGCGAACATTCATCAGGGCTACGACGGGGTTGGGGTTGCCGTGCCCAAAGGGCTGCAGAAGCTGCACCTGCCGATACACCTCATCCAGCTCTGCCACCCCGTCCCGGCCCTGAGAGGCCAGAAGCTCCCAATCGATGACGATCTCCACTGCTAAGGTGCGAGCCTGGTGATCTGGGCTGACCCGCGCGGCCAGCTCCCGCCGCAAAGCCAGTTGTACGGCGGCCAGGCAAGAGAGATCCACTTGGATCCCGGCTGCCATAGGGTGTCCACCTCCCCCCAGCAACAGGGGGCGCACAGCCTCGATGGCCTCCACCAGGTTCACCCCCGGCAGGGAACGGCCCGACCCATAGCCCCGTCCCGCCGCTTCGTCTTTGGCGATCAACACCGTTGGGCAGTTATACTGCTCCACCAAGCGCGCCGCCGCGATCCCTAGAACCCCTGGGTTCCAGCCGGCTTCGGCCAAAACAATGGCTCCTTCTCGGGCCAGATCCATGCTCTCCACTTGTTGGCTGGCCTCCTGGATCACCTGCTGGGTGAGGTGCTTACGCTCCTCATTGAGGGCGACAAAGTGCTGCACCAGGGCCTGGGCGCGCTCTGGATCGGGGGTGGTCAGCAGCTCCACCGCCAGGCTGGCATCTTCCAATCGGCCAATTGCATTCAGCTTGGGAGCAAGGCGAAAGGCAATATCTTGGGCTGTCGGCACCCCCTGGGATTGGCCGTTGTCAACCCGAGCCAGGAGAGCCTGCAGCCCCGGACGCTGCGTCTTGGCCAGCACCGGCAGGCCCCGCTGCACCAAGTAGCGGCACTCCCGCTGCAACACCGCCACATCGGCCACGATTCCCACCGCCACCAGATCCAGGTGCTGCCCGACACCAGGGATCCCCAGTGCTTCGTAAAGCGCCTCCGCCAACTTGTAGGCCACTCCCACCCCCGGCAAGAAGCGCAGCGGATGTTCAGCCGGCAATCGCAAGGGGTTGACCACCGCATAGGCAGCGGGCAAGGGATCCGGCAGCATGTGGTGATCCGTCACGATCACGTCCACCCCCTGGGCTTGGGCCATGGCAATTTCGGCAGCATTGCCCACCCCGCAATCCACCGTCAGGATCACTTGGCAGCCCTGGGCCAGCACCTGCTGCAGCCGTTGAGGGTTGAGGCCGTGCCCTTCGGTACTGCGCAGCGGTATGGTGAACTGGACTCGGAAGCCCAAGGGTTGTAACGCCGAGAGCAGGAGACTGGTACTGGTGACACCATCGCAGTCAAAGTCCCCCCAAATGCACAGGGTCTCTTCCCTTTCCCGCGCCTGTAGCAGCCGTGCCACCGCCCGCTCCAGATCCGGCAGGGATCCCGACGGTGTGGGGGAATAGTGTTCGGGATCCGCGAAGGCCCGCGCTTGCTCCCAAGTGTGCAGACCCCGCAGGGCCATCACCTTGGCCGCATACTTGCCGTATTCCCGGCTCAGCTCCAGATTGAACTGGGGGGGAGTGGGCAGCAGCTCCCAGCGGTGCGGAGTATCTTCGCGCCAGCCGTAATCCATGCAAGCTAGGCCGACCCCTTGGCCGACAAGAGTAGAACTTCTCAGGAGCCTATCAAAAACGGCCCAGGGGGGAAATGGATCCCAGAGGAAAGGGCTGGGGATGATGGGCTACCTTGAACCCTACTGGCAGCAGTGAGAAGCCACACAGCAGGCGGAAGGGTGCTCGTGATTGTGGGTGGCACAGGCTTCGCTGCAGTAGAGTTGACCTTCGTAGCGATAGCCTTGGCTGCTCTCGAAGCTGCAGTTGCAGTGTTCACAGGCGCAACGGACAAGGGTGCTGGCAGACATGATTTTCTCTCCTTCTTTCTCGTTTTTTCCTAGGGATCCTCTTGTCGAAGATCCGCGTCTCTACACCCTAGCGGTTGCTCGGCAACGATGCTGAAACAAGAATCAGACTCATTTACGTCTGTAGCCATTCCAAATCACGGCAACACTCCCCTCTCCCTTTGGAACAGAGGCTGGGGGTGAGAGCCCGGGAAACCCTCTCAGATGGATTTGACCGGTCTGCGCGCCCCTTTCATAGCCCTACCTGTCCTCAGTTCCCAATAGGTGCTCGCCAGATCCGGCTGAGGTTAAGAGAATCCCATAGCCCCCCAGCCCATCATTGACTATGATGCGGGCGTGAGGTGTGAATAAGTACCTAAACAATGGCAACCCAACGCATTTGCTTTGCTCAAGTCTCAGATGTCCACCTGATGCCCGAGACGGGGTGCCGCTGTTGGTGGATGTCCGATTCCCCCCGCCGCCAGTTGGAAGCCGCCGTTGCCCATCTCAACCAGGTGCCCGATCTGCACTTCGTGGTGTTTACCGGGGATTTGGTGGATCAAGCGGATCCGGAGAGCTTTCAATCTTTCCAGGAGATTGTTGCCCAACTGCGGGTGCCCTATTACCTCAGCCTGGGCAACCACGATATCGACACCCTAGGGAGAAAGGGACGCTTCAACCGGGATCAGTTTATCCGTTGGTGCCAAAGCCAATTTCCCCTGTCCCCGGCTCCCACCGGTTACGTCGATTACAGCCTTTCCCCTCTGCCCGGGATCCGCTTGATTGCCCTCGACGCCAGCTTAGGACGCTTCCCTTTACCTCAGGGCGTGCTCCGCCCCTCCCAACTGCACTGGCTGGACGAACATCTGCAAACGGTGCCGGAAGAATGGCTGATCCTGCTGATCCATCAGCCGCCCTTCATTGCTCCCACCCAAATGGACGCGGTTTTGTTTCGCAAGTACCGGCTCCTCAGCGAACCAGCCTCGGCACTACACGCTCTCCTGGCCCGCCACGGGCGAGTGGTGGCGGTGTTGAGTGGGCATCTGCATGTGCCGAAGGTGTATGTCCGCGATGGGATCCCTTACCTGACGGCACCTCCTCTGGTAGGGCCGGTTTCGGCTCTGCGGGTGTTTGAGCTGGACGTGAACCCACGACGAGGGGTGTTGCGCTACCACTGGGTTAAGTTGCCGGAGTTGGATCCCAGCCCCCTCTGGCACGGCTTGGTGATGGGGATCCGACGGGATCGCTGGGGACAAATCCCTCTCCGGGCCAAGGGATCCCGCTCTCTCCCTCTGCCCGCTGCCGCCTGGTAATCAAAACCCCTAAAGCTTGACCGAATTAGTGTAGATTAAAAAAAGCAAAAATCGTCGAGTTCGGTGTCTTCCCCCTATGACGGCAAGCCTTTCTTCTTCTAGCCGCTGGGAGCTGGCGGCCCAAGCGCTGCGGGAGCAGTATCAACCTCAAGTGGCGTCCCTGAGCGAACGGTTTGAGCCTTTGTCGGCAAGCGACCTGCTCACCTGGGCGGTTGAAGAATTTGGAGATGGGCTGGTGCTGGCCTGTAGCTTTGGCCCGGAAGACCTAGTGCTGATCGATCTGCTCACGGCGATTAACCCCCGTGTTCGCGCTTTTTTTCTGGACACCGATTTTCACTTCCCGGAAACCCTACAACTGCGGGAGCAGGTGTTGGCCCGCTACCCCCACTTGCAACTGCAGATCTTCAAGCCCTTGCTTACCCCGGAAGAGCAGGCAGCTCAATACGGGCCAGAACTGTATCGCTCTGACCCCGACCTCTGCTGCAACATCCGCAAGGTGGAGCCCTTGAATCGTGCTCTGGCCGGTTGCACCACTTGGATTACAGGGATGCGTCGGGAACAATCCCCCACCCGCGCCGATATCGGCAAGGTGCAGTGGGACGGCAAGCGCAACCGCCTCAAACTCAACCCGCTGGCTGACTGGACAAATGGCCAAGTTTGGAAATACATCCTTGACCACGGGATCCCTTACAACCCCCTGCACGATCGCCACTACCCCAGCATCGGCTGCATCCACTGCACTGCACCTGTTGAGCCAGGGGCGGATCCCCGCTCTGGACGCTGGAAGGGCACAAGCAAAACCGAATGCGGCCTGCATACCTAACCCATGACTGCTTCCTCCATCCTTGAGGTGGCTCAGTTTGAAATTACCCCCGGCTCTGAAGCCGCCTTTGAAGCCGCCATCGCTCAAGCTTTCATCTATTTGCAGCAGACCGACGGCTACCAAGGGCACCAACTGCAGCGCTGTCTGGAGCACCCTCAGCAATACCTACTGCTCGTTCAGTGGGGATCCCTAGAGGCCCATCTGGTCAACTTTCGCCAATCGGAAAACTTTGTCCGCTGGCGTGCCCTCATCGAACCCTACTTTGCTCGCCCACCCCAGGTGTTGCACTACCAGTTGCTGACCGGATCCCCTTTTTGATTTGAAATAGGGCACCCGTCCACTCTCCACCCAGGCTAATCCCAATGGGACGGGTTCAAGATGTGATATTATCGATTTCCGACCTTCAGGTAGATGCGCGGCAGCATCGCTCATAGGGGCTGTTAACTCAGTGGTAGAGTACCACCTTGACACGGTGGGAGCCGCTGGTTCAATTCCAGCACAGCCCATGTCCTTGACAGAAGCTCACAAGACTCTGCTCTGGGAGCGGGTTACCGTGCTGGGCCGAGCCTTACCCTGCAGGTCTTGCGAAACTGGGGATCCCTCGCCGCCACGGACTCTATTGGTAGATGTTGGCCGCTTTTAACATGTGGTAGGTGATCAGCAACTGAGTCAAAGCCAGGGGATAGCTCTGGAGCAGCTCGCCGGTGGTGCCGATCAATTGGCCGATATTGGGGTTTCCCTCTAAGCTACAGAACTTGCCCAGGTAAGGGATTTCGTTGCAGAGCATCCGCTCCAATTCGATCACTTGGCTGGCCGTAGCATGGGCATCAATCTGCAAAACATCGACGGGCTTGCCCATATCCCGATCCAAATCCAAACGAATGGCAGAGCTAAGGTGATTGTCGCGGGCATTGAGGATTTGCCAAAAATCTGGGTGAGGAATGGTGGGGCGCAGCACCAAGCGTGCATTCAGCAATACCTCGTCTTGGTCGGATCCCTCTTGGGGCGGGTAAAAGGTGACCACTACATCGGCCCATTGGCGCTGTGGACGAATAAAAGCCTCTGAGTCGGGTTCGCGCTTTTTGAGCTCTTCTCGCACTTGCTCTTCGGTATATCCGCGCTTGCGGGTGTCCCGCTTAATCTTCCAGAGGGCTCGTAAATGTTCTGGGGGAGCCAAATAAACCTTGACATCGTAGCTATCCCGCATACCACGGGTAAAGTAGCCCAGCAGCCCTTCGACAATCACGTATTTGTTGGGCTTGACATACTCTGGCGGGTCAAAGGTGCCGGTGCTGTGGTTATAGACGGGCTTTAGGATCGGCTGGCCGGTGCGCAGGAGCGTCAGGTGCTGCTGAACGATATCCAGGTAGTTGCAGTCGGGATGAAGGGCTGTAATCCCCAGTTCAGCGCGTTGTTTGCGGTCGTAGCGGTGGTAGTCGTCGGTGCAGATGACAGTAACGTTTTCTTCCCCCAAGACTTGGGCAATGCCACGGGTAAGGGTGGTCTTCCCAGCAGCACTATCGCCAACAATACCCAGAATAATCGGGCGCTGAGCCACGGATCCCTCTCCTGAATCGTGAACCTGGGGCGGAGAACTCCCAACAACACCGGCCAACCTCAACTTCGTTTCGACCTGCGGATGGCCCCGATCAGAGAACAGGGATTGTCGGTCAGCAAACGAAGTTAAGCAAGCATTATCGGCTCTGGAGGGTATTGGGGCAAGCGAATGTTACAGTTCTTTCCAGCCATACCCACTTCAAGCCGGGGTAGGTATGCCCTTTGCCTGACAGGGATCCGCACCCAACTCCAGAAATCCCTACCGCAAGACTTAAAGATTGAATGCCCACAGCACCCCGACGTAAGGCCAGAGCGCTCTCACTCCATTGGCTAGGAACCCGGTTGCACCGGCATTGTAGAGCAACATGTTGAACTCATCCACAGGCAACTCGCAAATTGCCCTGGATCCCTATACTGGAGTAGAAGCACTGGAAGGCATCAAAGCAGCAAGGGTAGCATTAGGTCAGACCGCTAGAGGGGGAAGCAACCGATGGGATTGTTCGATCGGGTCAGCCGAATCATTAGATCCAATATCAATGCGCTGGTCAGCAGCGCCGAGGATCCGGAGAAAATCCTGAACCAGACCATTCAGGACATGTCTGAGGATCACTACCAGATGCGGCAAGCGGTTGCCCAGGCCATTGCTGCCCAGAAGCGGATAGAGCGGCAGTATGAGCAAGCACAGCAGAGTGTTGATGAGTGGCAAAGACGCGCCGAGTTGGCCCTGCGCAACAACAACGAAGCTTTGGCTCGGGAAGCGCTGGTGCGCAAGAAAACCTTTGCCGAGACTGCCCAAAGCCTGAAGCGGCAGTTGGATGAGCAGACTAAGCAGGTGGAGATCCTGAAGTCCAACATGACCAAGCTGGAGAGCAAGATCGCTGAGGCCAAGACCAAAAAGGACATGCTCATCGCTCGCGCCCGCGCCGCCAAGGCTTCCCAGCAAATCAATCAGGTTATCGGGCGGGTGGACGCCACAAGCGCCTTTGCTGCTTTTGAGCGTATGGAGGAGAAGGTGAACTCCCTGGAGGCCCAGTCGGCGGCAGTAGCCGAGCTGGCGGTAGACAATTTGGAAAACCAGTTTGCCGCTTTGGAGGCGGGTGGCTCGGATGTAGATCACGAGCTGCTGATGCTCAAGGCGTCGATCCAGGGTCAGTTGCCCTCTGGAGGGTCAAAGTCCTCAGGCCAACCTTCCACCGCAAGTGAGAGCGAGGTCGATCTGGAGTTGGAAAATTTGCGCAAGGAGATTGACCAGCTCTAACAGGCGGAATGTCGCTCTCTTCCGACTCTCAAGGCTTGCCGGGCTGAGTTTGGGCCGGGGGGTGGTAAGCTAACCAACAAGAACTCTGACAGCCCTTCTGCCGACCAGCAGGGCAAAGTCTGTCAGTAAAGCGTTCCACCTCGAGTGGCAGGGATCCCCAGAGGGTAATCAACCTGCGAAAGGGTCACAGCCTGCTTACGGCAGGGCTGAGGTTAGTTTGCCTACGGTTTTGTGAGAGCATGACTCTAGTCAATAATAAGCTCAACTATACTGAAAATAATGTATAATATGTTCAGTACGGATTACTACCAGTTGATCTTTCTGTTTACTTTCGAGTCTGCCAACATGGTAGCCAAAGCAAAGCAGAAAATTGGTAGTAAGACGACACGGAAACTGCGCTTTGGGTATTCTACTCAAAGCTTTGCGGGATACCGCCATTCTGTTTGGACTCCGTCCCGCTAACGCGAATGGAAACAAACAGAATGCTATCGCTACATAGTTGAACAGTGATGTTCAGCAGTGTTCAGCGTAAATGTATCAGAACAAACAGCGATGACAACAGCAAGTATTAAGCCTCTCTTGGATGCCAAGCAACTGTTGCAGGCTTATGCGTCTGGCCAACGGGACTTTTCCGGCTCCAACCTGAGCGGAGCGCAGTTGAGTGGCGCGAATTTGAAGGGCATTATCCTACGGGATGCCGACTTGAGTGGGGCAGATTTGCGCGAGGCGGATTTGTCGGGAGCAGATCTCTCGGGAGCCGACCTGCGCGGAGCCAAGCTGCGACGGGTGAACCTGATTGGGGCTAAGTTGGTGAAGGCAGATTTGCGGGGGGCCAACCTCTACCGGGCCAAATTGCTCAGGGCCGACCTCAGCGAAGCCGAGCTGAACCGAGCCGATCTGCGGATTGGGGCCGATCTGCGCGGAGCCATCATCACCAACACCCATTTCCGCGGTGCCCTCTACGACGAGTACACCAAGTTCCCGGATGGCTTTAACCCCACAGAGATGGGCATGTAGCCGGAGCTTCCCTCAGGGGATCAGGTTCTGCCACAGTTGGGCCATGCCTTCGGCAGCCGCTACAAAGGATGGATTGTGCAGGTCGGGCTTGTTGTAGCGCAAGGGATCCCCTGCCAGATCGGTAACCCTTCCCCCCGCCTGCTCCACAATGCACTGGGCAGCGGCAGTATCCCACTCCATGGTGGGGCCGAAGCGAGGGTAGAGATGGGCAGATCCTTCGGCCACAAGGCAAAGCTTTAGGGCACTGCCCACAGACTTCACTTCCAGAGAGCCACAGCGCTGCCGCAGCCGCTCGAGGAACTGCTCCGTCTCCGGGTTGCTGTGGGAGCGGCTGGCCACCACCTGCCAAGGGGCCTGGGCGGGCGGGCGGGCCCAGATGCGCTCATCGCCTTTGTAGGCCCCCAGCTTTTGGGCAGCTTTGTAGGTGAGGCCGAGAGCTGGGGCGTGGACAGCTCCCAGGATGGGGATCCCCGCCTCGACAAGGGCAATGTTGACGGTGAACTGGCCGCTGCCTTCGATAAACTCGCGCGTGCCATCCAAGGGATCCACCAGCCAAAACCGCTCCCACTGTTGCCGCTCTGGGTAAGGGATCCCGCCCGATTCTTCCGAGAGCACCGGGATCCCTGGGGTCAGGTCTTGCAAGCCTTGCAGGATCAGGTGGTGGGAGGCCAGATCCGCCTCTGTAAGGGGAGAGGCATCCGCCTTGGCCCTTACCTGAAGCTGCTCCTGTCTGTAGATGGGCAAAATAGCCTGTCCTGCCGCCTCCGCCAGCCGACTTACCTTGGGCAAGAGAGCGGCCAGATCCTGAGCTTGCATAGGATCCCTCCCCAAGCTAGAAACGCACCGGAATGGCATGGGCGGCCAAGTCGGCTTTGATTTGGGCAATCGTTAACTGGCCGTAGTGCAACAGAGAAGCCAACAGCGCTGCTTCTGCTCCCGCTTCCTGCAGAGCCTGGCGGATATGAGCACACTCCCCTGCTCCTCCTGAGGCAATCACCGGCACCGACACCGCATCCACCACCCGCCGGGTTAGCTCCAGGTCATAGCCGGCCTGGGTGCCATCGGCGTCCATGCTGGTGAGCAAAATCTCCCCTGCCCCCCGCTCGGCCACGCTTTTGGCCCACTCCACCGCGTCTAGCCCCGTCGGCTGCCTCCCCCCGCGCACGTACACTTCCCATCCCCCTCCCTGCAGTTTGGCGCGAGCGTCGATAGCCACCACAATGCACTGGGATCCAAACCAGCGGCTGGCTTGAGTCACCAAATCCGGATCCCTGACCGCCGCCGAATTGAGGCTGACCTTGTCTGCCCCGGCCCGCAGCAGTTGCCGGATCCCCTCCAGATCGCGGATCCCTCCTCCCACCGTGAGGGGAATGAACACCTGCTCTGCGGTGCGCCGCACCACTTCCAACAAAATCTCCCGCTCTTCGTGGGTGGCGGTGATGTCCAAAAAGACCAGCTCATCGGCCCCCGCCTGATCGTAAGCCTGGGCCAGCTCTACCGGATCCCCGGCATCCCGCAAGTGCACAAACTGGATCCCTTTCACCACCCGCCCTGCCGCCACATCCAGACAGGGAATGATCCGTTTGGCCAACATCGCTCTCTCCCGAGGACTCCATACCGCTAACGCGAACAGAGGGGAACAACTGGGGATCGTTTTAGCCGAAGCTGATGACCAGGAAGGGTTCTTGAAACTTGGCCCCGGTCACCTGCCGACCTGCCAAGCTGGGGGGCAAGAACAAATTGCGCCGCTGATCCCCGGCGGTAATGGTCAGCTCCGGGCCTGACTGGCTCAGCTCGATTTGGGCCTTGCTGAAGCCGGGAATAAACAGCTTGACTGTACGGGCTCCCTCGTCGATGGCCACGGGCGGCGGCACATCCGGCACGGCGAACATCCCCCCCACCGCTGCTTCCAAAGCCGACCAATCGGATCCCTGACGCAGGGGGAGTGTCCGTACTGTCAGCGGGAAAAAATCGGCAGCCGAGACCTCCCCCGGAGCCAGAGGGGTGACCCAGAGGCCACCCACCGTCAGCCCCACCATCTGAGCACTCCCCCAAAGGTAACGGGCGGTTTGCACGGCCATCGGGTCAGGGGTGGTCACCAGGTGGGCCAACACGCGGCGCGGATTGGCAATAGCCTGTCGTCCCTGCTCCAAAAGGTTGGTCATGCCCCCCAACCGCTCTGGCAGATCCTCCAGGGAGGAAAATTCCACGGTGCTTACCGAACGCAACAAGGGCTCGGCAAAGGGTCGCAGGGTTTTGGCCAAGTCGGATCCCAAAAAAGCTTGGGAGGCTCGCCGCCAGTACCAACTGGCCACCTCCGGGATCCCAAAGGCCCGCAAGGTGGTCAGATCCCCTGGCCCATCGTAGAGAATGCAGTCGTATTGGCCGCTGGCATCGTAACGGCGCAGAGCTTCCAGGGCTAGGGCCTGATCCATGCCCGGCAACACCCCCAGTTCCTGGCCGTAGATCTCCCGGAAAAAGGGGGTGCGCACGTATCGGGCTTCCAGCTCTTTGGCCGCCGTCCAGAACTGCTCCAGCAGCTGGGTTGTCCGCAACTGCACCACGCTCAAGTTGGCAGCAATGGTCACCGGCTCGCCGGAAAGCGGGATCCCGCCCAAAAGCATTTCCAGCCCCGGCCCCGCCTGATGGCCCACCAACAGCACCCGCCGCCCCTGCTGGGCTGCGGCCCGAGCTGCCGCCACGGCCAAGGTGCTCCGACCTGTGCCCCCCTTGCCCAGAAAGGTGAGAATTTGGCTCATTCCCGCTCCTCCCGATTCCGCTCTCCCGCCTCTCCGTAGATATCGATGTACAGAGATTGACCTGCCAACTGAGCTGCGGCCATCATCACCTGTCGAATCGCTTGCAGGGTGCGCCCGCCCCGCCCGAATACCCGCCCCCGATCCTTCGGGTCAAAGGCCAGCCGCAGCCATACCTTTCGCCCGCCACAGGTGGTTTCCACATCCATTTGAAGAGAGGCGCTGCTGAGCAGCGGTTCGATCAAAAGATGGGCGAGAGCCTTGTAGTCTGGCATAGAGAGCTAGACGACAGGAGGGAACAACTGGCCAAGCCAAGCTTAGCCGACCCTAGGCCTCAACCGCTTCCTCAACCTGAGGCTTTTCAACTTCAGCTTCTGGAGGACTTAATTCTGCCGCTGCTGTCTCAGTGGCAGCTTCGCTCAATTCAGACTCGGGAACATCGGCGACTTCAGCTTCGGCCACGGACTCTGTTGCAGGGGCCTCTTCTGCCGCCTCAGGGATCCCAGCTTCAGGCTTGGCGATGGCCGGAATGCGAATCGAGGCCACCACTCCCCCTTCCCCTGCTTTCAACATCTCATAGATGCCGGCCTTTTTGAGGAGACTGTCCACCGTCTCTGTGGGCTGAGCGCCACAGCGCAACCACTTCAACAAGCCCGCCGTTTCCAAGACCGTCTCCTTGGTGCGCGGGTTGTAGTAGCCCAACTCCTCTAGCGGACGGGCTTCACGACGGCTTTTGCTTTCGATGGCAATGATGCGATAGCTGGGTTGCCGCTTTTTTCCGTAGCGCTTGAGCCGCAATTTGACCATGGGATATCCGCTCCTTAAGGGATGCTCCGCAAGCTGTAAAGATCCAAATCCAACAAAGAGTTCACGCAAACCCGCCAAGCATGCTGAAGCCCCAGAACCTTACCCGGAGTCTCGCCGCTTGGCCGGTAGACATAGGCTTTTTATTTTAGGCGATCTTCCCCTCGACTGGAAAATGTCGGATCCCGGTTTGGAGGGCAATCTTCATGGCAGAGTTAAAGAGAAAACCCACACTCAGCGACGACCCCCATGATCAACTACGCCGATTTGACAGACGAGCAGCGCCAGCTCTACCTCAAGGCCCTGATCGCGGTGGCCCGAGTGGATGGCCAGTTGGACGAAGAAGAAACCTCTTTCTTCATGCAAATCGCAGAAGGGGTAGGCATCGAAGCGCCACTGGCCCAGACCTATCTGGCCGATGAAGCAGGTGCACCTTTGGATATCAGTGGGATCCCGCCCATGCGCAACGCGGCGGGGGCCTTGATCCTGCGGGATCTGGCGGCGATGGCGGTGGTGAACAGCCAGTTGGTGGAAAAGGAAGAGGAGCTTATTTTCCAGATCGGCAAAGCCATGCAGTTCAGCGCTGAGGAGATCAACGAGTTTATCGACTGGGCCTTCATGGGACTGCAGTGGCAACTGAAAAGCGCATCCCTGCTGGAGCGCTATGCCCAGCCCTCCCCCCAACCTTCTGAATGACCTGGGGTACTAGATAGCATCACAACGGCCAGCCCCCGCTGCAGATATTGACAGCCCAGTTTGGCGTTCCCCTGAGCCAAGCAAGGGGAGACTTTCATCAAGTTAAATCTGGCCATCGAGACTTAGCTGATAAAGCGATCCAGAGCCCGCTGCAACTCCTCCAGCTCCACCTCGATGTTGCCGGTCTCGATGGCATGGCGGATGCAGTGGCGAATGTGATCGTCCAAAATCAGCCGCGCCACCCGATCCAGCGCTCCCTTGACGGCGGCAATTTGCAGCAGCACATCTGGACAGGGCTGATCCTGCTCGATCATGGAGCGGATCCCGTGCACATGCCCTTCGATGCGAGCCAAGCGGTTGATCAACTTGCGCCGAGACTGGGGATCATGATGGTGAGGCTGGGCCCGCCCAGGCAGCGGCGGCTTTTCCAGCGCCAGCTCCCACTCCTCCTCCCAATCGGGTTCTGAAGGGAGCGGCGGAACGGAATGAGATCGAAGTGGGGGAACGGGATCCGACATAAAAAGGGCAAAGGACTGCCTGCATGATACCGCTTGGTTTTCCCCGAGAACGATGGGGTACTCTACAATAGGAAAAGATGTGAAATTTTGTAAAACCTCTCATACTTTGGCTCCATGACCTCTGTGCTCTCCCCCTTTGGCCCTGTAGAAGCGGATCTGGAGCGTTTACGCCAGAACCTAACGCGGTTGGTGAGTGCCAAGCACCCCATCCTGGCCATGGCTGCCGAACATCTGTTTTCGGCGGGAGGGAAAGGGATCCGGCCAGCCATTGTGCTCCTCATCGCCCGCGCCACCACTCCAGATGGAGAGATTACCCCACGGCATTGGCGCTTGGCAGAGATCACCGAGATGATCCACACGGCCAGCCTGGTTCACGACGATGTGATTGATGCTGCCGATGTGCGACGGGGCATCGATACGGTGAATACCCTCTTCGACAATCGGATAGCCGTGCTGGCGGGGGATTACCTCTTCGGCCAAGCTGCTTGGTACTTGGCCAATCTGGACAACCTGGAGGTAGTGAAGCTCCTTTCCAAGGTCATCATGGATTTGCCGGAGGGAGAGGTGCGCCAGAGCCTCACCCGCTTCGACCCGGATGTGTCGATGGAAGACTACCTGGCCAAGAGCTTCTACAAAACGGCCTCCCTCATGTCCGGCAGTTCCAAGGCTGCTGGCCTGCTGAGCGGGGTTAGCGAGGAAGTGGCGGATCGCCTGTTCGATTTTGGGCGGGATCTGGGCATTGCTTTTCAGATTGTCGACGATCTGCTGGATTTCACCGCTTCGGCAGAGACGCTTGGCAAGCCTGTGGGATCCGACCTCATCCAGGGCAACCTCACTGCACCCGTTCTGTTTGCCCTAGAGGAATTTCCCCAGATGCGAGAGCTCATTCTCAGGGAGCTGTCCAACCCGCAAGACCTGAAGCAGGCCCTGGAGTGGGTGTATCAAAGCGAAGGGATCCCACGCTCTCGTCAGTTGGCCCGCGACTACGCCCAGCGGGCTGCCGAAGCGCTGTATAGCCTGCCGGACTCTGCGGCGCGTCGTGCTTTGTTTCAGATGGTGGACTATGTGCTGGAGCGGCTGCACTGAGCAGTTCCGACAGGGTCAAGCTGGCTTTCTACCGGGCTGTGTTGCCCAACACTTGGGCCTCTGGAAGAAGCTCAGGATATTCTGGCGGGGCGAAAAAGTGTAGGCGATTTGGGGGCCAAAAGCGAAAAATGGTGTTGCCGATGATGTTTTCTTCCGGCAAGAAACCCCACACATGGGAGTCTTGGCTGTCGTTGCGGTTATCCCCCATCACAAAATAGGAGCGGGGAGGAACCACGAATTCGGATCCCTGATTGGGAACTCCAGGACAGCGCTCGCCAGGGCAAGAATAGTTGGGAGGGGCGTAGATATAATCTTCCTGCAGCGGGATCCCGTTGATGATGACCTCACCGTTGGCGATGCGAATGCGATCCCCCGGCAGGCCGATCACCCGCTTGATGTAGGCCCCGTCAAAGTTCAGCTTGGCGGGGGGGTTGAAAACAATGATGTCACCTCGTCTGGGCGAACCAAAGCGGTAGCTGACCTTTTCCACCACCAGCCGATCCCCTTCTTCCAGAGTGGGCAGCATCGAATCAGATGGGATCCAACGCGCCTCCGCCACAAAGGTGCGAATGCCGAAGGCCAGCAACAGTGCCAGCACCACCGTCAGAAGGTTTTCCCGTTGCGCCTGCCACCAGCTGCGGGATCCCGAGCTGGCAGGGGTTGCCCCCGATGGCGACTGGGGCTTGGGCAGAGAAGTTGGATCTTTTGACGGCATGGAAGCTAACGGACAAGACTTCACGATCTCAAGATTATCGCACCCCATCCAGGCCAGCAGAATGGGATGCCCTCCCGTTCAACCCCTGCCGGAGAGACGAACAGTCGGCAATAGCATAGGATTGGTATCCTGGTGTACCGTACTCGCGACTGTCAGCCTCCATGACGATTTCAACGGAAGAGCGCCTAGAGCGGGTCGAGCGCCTGGTCGAGGCCAACAGCCAAGCGATAGCTCGCCTCACCCAACAACAAGAGGAAGTTTTGAGGCGGCTCGATCGGCTCTCAGAGGATAGCGAAAAGCTCTCGGGCGATGTCGAAAAGCTTGCCAGTGATGTCGAAAAGCTCTCAGAGCGGGTTGAAAAGCTCTCCAGTGATGTCGAAAAGCTCGCTTTTAAGTTCGACACCTCACAAACCATTGGGGAACGGTTAGAACGTCTGGCCACCAGCCTGATTGCCGGTGCCACCATCAGCATCATTGCCGGAGTGATTTTGGTGCTGCTGCGGGAGGGATCCCGTTGAAGGGATGTTGCTCGGGGCTGGTTTTGGGGGGTCAACTGCCGGAATTGAGTTTTTCCCAGTCCCGCTGGTGGATGGCGATCATCTGGGCTTGGGCTTGAATAGCTGCCAACACCTC
This sequence comes from Thermostichus sp. MS-CIW-36, assembly GCF_054059035.1. Taxonomy (NCBI): domain Bacteria; kingdom Bacillati; phylum Cyanobacteriota; class Cyanophyceae; order Thermostichales; family Thermostichaceae; genus Thermostichus; species Thermostichus sp. MS-CIW-36. The sequence goes on along the minus strand of NZ_JBSSBR010000034.1, from coordinate 4,490 downwards.
CGTCATCAGGGGCCAGTCGCTCCGCGGCGGACTGGGGTACTGCTTAAGCTTGTCAACTGTGTTGCTGAGAGCACTTTGCAATTGTTGCAGCAGTTGATAGGTCTGTTGGGCCAAAGCTAGGGTCTCAGAGACGCGGAGGTTATTCTGGCCTTGTTGATATTTCTGGAGAGCTTCCCCTCGCAGGATGCTCAAGATGGCCCCTTCTCTAGAGGCGGCAGTCTGGCCACTTTTGGAGCGCTGCGGTATGATGCGCAACTGCAACACCAGTGGCTCCCCCCGGTACATCCGCTCCACCTCTGCCTGCTGCGGCTCCCCGATCAACTCCGGATCCAGCGCCATCATCCGCTTCATGGCGGTGATCAACTTCGCTCGTATGGACTCGGAGAGATCTTTGAACAGATCCCGCAAAATCCCCTGCTGGCGGTAGCGCACTCGACAAGAAGGCCCCTCTTGAGGTTCCACGAAAATTTGCTCGGCTTTCTCATCCAAAGCCCGCCGCAGCATCGAGTTGAGCAACTGCTGTACCGTCTCTTCCGATTCGTCGGCGGGTACGGGCGGAGCGGTTGGTCGGGCGGACGGAGGCTGGGTTGGAGTCAACTGCGTGGGGGGCCCCGCCGCAGGAGCAGGAACCTCCCGAGTCACCCGGTTGGCTTGGGCCTGGAAGCGCAGCCGCTCCACCTCTGCCGGGTCGGGGGGATGGCTGAAGTAGTAGGCAATCAAATCCTGCTGCTGCTGAGCGGTGAGAGGGATTGGCTGGACGGAAATCTGGGAATAGGCCAGCATCTTGCTTATATAGTCCAGCGCCGCCAAATCCTGGGGATCCACCATGCCCAAGATAAGGCTGTCGGTATCCAGGGCCAAGGGAACAACTTGGTAGTAAATGCAGATTTCCACCGGCAAGTACTGGGCAATTAGAGCCGGCACCCGCGCCCGGTCAACAAGGGAGTGTTGTCCCACCGCCAGAGAGGCATCTGGATCTGTCATGGCAAGCCCGGAGTGGATCCCGCACAGGCGAGACGTCGCTACTCGATCATAGAGTAAAGCCTACACCCTCGCGGCCTGAGGCCCATGGCATCCTGGCTCATCTGACCGGCGTAAATTGAATAATGTAATACTAGGGGTATTTACACCCAAAGCAGTAAAGCCTTGTTAAGTCTTGGAGTTAACATCGACCACATTGCCACCATTCGACAGGCACGCCGCACGGTGGAGCCGGATCCGGTAGCGGCAGCGGTGATTGCCGAGCTGGCGGGGGCAGATGGCATTACGGTGCACTTGCGCGAGGATCGCCGTCACATTCAAGATCGGGATGTGCGGCTGCTGCGGCAAACCGTGCGCACCCACCTCAACCTGGAGATGGCAGCCACCGATGAGATGGTGGCGATTGCCCTGGAGGTCAAGCCCGACTACGTCACTTTGGTTCCCGAGCGGCGGGAGGAGATCACCACCGAAGGTGGGTTGGATGTGGCGGGGCAGGTGTCGCGCCTCAGGGATGTGGTCGGCCAACTGCAGGGATCCGGCATTCCCGTCAGCTTGTTTATCGACCCGGATCCGACCCAAGTTGCTGCTGCTGCCCAAGTGGGAGCCCGCTGGGTGGAGTTGCACACGGGGCGCTACGCAGAAGCCTCATCCGAAGCTCAGCGGCAGGTGGAACTTGACCACCTGGAAAAGGCCAGCCAACAGGCCCTTCAACTGGGCTTGCGGGTGAATGCGGGACATGGCCTCACCTACTGGAATGTCGGCCCGGTGGCGCGGATTCCGGGAATGGAGGAGCTGAACATTGGCCACAGCATTATCAGTCGAGCGGTGCTGGTGGGGCTGGATCGGGCGGTGCGAGAGATGCGTCAGGCGATGGGATTAAGCTGAGGAGCAGGCCCGGCATGAACTCGGAATACTACGGCTACGAAAACTACGTTCTGGAGCAGGCGGAAATCGAGCGCCTGTTGGATCTGCTGCCGGCCAGTATGCGGGAGAGTGTGAAGATCTTGCCCGCCTCAGAACGGCAAACGGTGGTGATCAAAGGCCGCCGGCAGATGCCCTGGGAACGGCAGATGCGGCTGTTCATCAAGCCCTATGAGTGGCGGCAATTTACCCCCCTGCAGCGGGCGGGGCTGTTCCTGCACAAGGTGGGCTACTACAGTCGGGCGGTGTCGCGGCAGATCGACTTTTACCTGGCCATAGCAGCTCTGGGGGGGTTGAGCTTGATCTTCGAGGCCGTACAACAGGATCCCGTGGGGGCAACCGTTTCGGGGGGTTTGAGTGGCTTGGCCCTCTGGCAGTTGCGCCGCGACCAAACCAATGACCGCCGTCTGTTGGCTGCCGACGCCTATGCGGTGGATCGCATGGTGTTGCGCGGGATCCCGCGGCTGCAGGCGGTGGAGGCCCTGGGGCAGGCGCTGCATGTGGAGGCCCGCCTGGAGGGGCGCTCGGGCAATGATCTGCTGGACATGTTGCGCTACCAAAACCTCAAGCGGCTGGCCCAGCGTCCGGCGGAAGATATTGTGTTGAGCTGATCCCGGACGGAGATGCTTTCCCCCTCGCGGCTGGGATCCCGAACGGGCCGGTGGGGCCGCTATCTCCTGCAGGTGGCGGTGACCGATTCCACCAATCGGCTGCTCTTGGATTGGGGGCGTCGCTTCCCACAGCCGCTGCCGGTGGGCACAGTTTTGGTCAGCACCCGCCAGCGGGCCGGGCAAGGTCAACATGGGCGAGTGTGGCACTCGCAGCCGGGGGGGCTGTACCTGTCCGTTTGGCTGGGATCCCCGCCCTTGCATCACTCGCTGCTGGAACTGACCCTGACCTTGGGCTGGGGCATTGCGGGCTGCTTACGGCAAAACCTTGGGATCCCGCTGCGGCTGAAATGGCCCAACGATTTGGTGGTGGTAGATGAGCAGCACCCAGATTCTCTGCTCAAGCTGGGGGGGATCCTGGTACAAAGCCGCTTTGGGGGGAGCGGGCAACTGCTGGGGTTGGTGGCCGGTGTGGGGGTGAATGTCAACAACCCCGTTCCCATTGGGGCAATCACCTTAGCCCAAATTTTGGGATCCCCTCTGCACCGCTCACTCGACCGCACCGAGATTGCCGGCTGGGTTCTGCAGGGGATGGAGCAGGGATTCCACGTCTGGTTGCAAGGGGGATTTGCCTCCGTTCGCTCGGAGTACGAAGCCTGGATGGTTAGGCCACAAATTCAATTTCAATGGCCGGAAACAAGCCCCACGATCTTGGGCCTTGCCGAGGATGGGAGGATGCGAGTACAAACACGGGGGGAGCGACATTGGCAACAGCAGCCATCCATTCTGACGCTTACACCCGATCAAGTTCGCTTGAGCTATTCCATTCCGGCGGGCGGCAGCCCGTAGTTTTTCCAGTGTTTTTTCTCATGTGGCCTGCGTTGAACTCGGTGATGAAACTTTGGGTTATGGCAGCGCGCCTTTTCTCCCCCCGAGCTCGGCGGCTGCGCTTTTGGCTGAAGATAGGGCTGGCTCTGCTCTGGTTTTATCCCACTGCTCTGCTGGCCCAGACCCAACCAACCCCTTTGCCCCCGCCGCCTGTGGTGGAACCGGCCCTGGACACGCCTGGGGCGGCAGCCCTGCTGCTGGATGGAGCCATTCCTTTACGAGAGGGCAGCCCTGCGACCCTTGAGGCAGAAACCCGCACAGAGACGGTAGTAGGCCGCGAGATCGTGATTGAGCCCCAGAAGAACCATGACCGGGTTCCCCATGCTCAGCCTGAAGGTGGGGTGCCGGTGGTGCTGATGGAACGCAGCTCCGGTCGCCGCATCATCCTCGCCCCCGGCCAAGAGATTCGCATCGAGGATCCCAGCCAGCCCCAAGCTCCTGAACCGCAAACGCCAAGGTTGCCTGAACTGGCGGCAGGTGACGAACGACTGCTCTACCCCCTACCTCACCCGGTGCCGATTACTTCTGGATTTGGCATGCGAATTCACCCCATCCGCGGAGAGCCAGAGTTTCATGCCGGGGTGGATTTGGGGGCCAGCATGGGCACGCCGATCTTGGCCTCTTTAAGCGGCAAGGTGGTCACTTCGGGATCCCTGGGGGGTCTAGGGATCACCGTTGTGCTGGAGCATGCCGGCGGTCGGCGCACTCGCTATGGCCACATGTCCGAAGTTGCTGTAACACCGGGGGAAGTGGTAGAGCGGGGATCCGTCATCGGCTACGTGGGGGCGACCGGAGCGGTAACTGGGCCGCACCTCCACTTTGAGCTGTGGAAGCGGGCGGTGGGGCAAGGTTGGGTGGTTCTGGACGCCACAGATGATCTGAAGGTTGCTGTTGCCCAGCTGCCGGGTTAGCCAGAGCCGGCTTGGGTTAGCATAGGTGGGCGGGCTCCAACTGGAATGCTGGCGCAGGTAACCAGTTGGGTCATGCAGGTTTTGCGGACGTGGCGGAACGGCAGACGCGCTAGACTTAGGATCTAGTGCCGCAAGGCGTAAGGGTTCAAGTCCCTTCGTCCGCATGAGAATCCCCTACTTC
>NZ_JBSSBR010000033.1:0-30412 GCF_054059035.1 Thermostichus sp. MS-CIW-36 | reverse complement strand
AAACAGAAAGATCAACTGGTAGTAATCCGTACTGAACATATTATACATTATTTTCAGTATAGTTGAGCTTATTATTGACTAGAGTCATGCTCTTTCCTCTCTGCTCCCTTGAAGATTAAAGAACTGAAGTTCAGTATAAAGCCAACTCAGAGACGGCTCCAAATGCCAAGGCGCTCCTGCTGGGCTTTTTCTTGTAGGCCACCATAGTAGCTGTCGTACTTGATGTTGTGGCTGTAGGGGATGATGCGGGCCAGGCCATTGCGCACCAACATGGCGTTCATCTGATGGCCTTCTAACCAGACATAGGCCTCCACCAAGCCCGTAGCATCTACGTTGCGCAGCAACTTATCCCCTTCCAGCTTGACGGTGCGGTAGAGGATGCGCTCCCGCATCAGTTCAATGGCTTGCTGGTAATAGGGGTTTTCTTCCGGGCTGAGACCCTCGATCCCGGCCAACCGGATTAGGCGCATCTTCTGTTCCCCTTCGATTTGCACCACTAGGGTGTCGCCGTTGACCACCCGCACCACAACCGCATCTGGGTAGCGATCGAAGCGGTGGTTGTCGAAGTAGAACAGGGTATCGGGAACGACCCGGGGCTCTCCAAACCCGTGGCTGGGAAGGACGGGTATGGCCAGAAGCAATCCCAATGCAGCAGAGCCGAGAGCAATACGCTGGAACATGACCTTAATTCCCCACTTTGGACGCAGCCCCCTCTTCTTTTCCCGCCGGGGAGTTTCCGGTGGCAACGCTCAAAGTGTAATGGTAGCGGCAACTCTCCAGAAAACAATCCCACCGCAGATTTGAATTGGCCAGCAGTAGATCCGCCGTTGGTTGGGTTGCCCAAGGCTCCCAGGCGACTGAGCCATTCCTGCTCGCTTTTCTTCAGTTCCCCGGCTCTTCCCGCAATTGCCGGGCGGATTTGTCGCTGATGTTTCTCAGCCTTGAATGGGGATTGGGCTGGTCTCTTTCTCTGGAGAGGCTGTTTGGCAGGTGGGAATTCAGGATCCGTCTAGCCGAGGGGATTTTGGGAGAGAAACTCCCGATCCAGGGGCAGGGGAGCGACGGGTTGGGTAAGGGTGAATTGGCCGCTTTCTATCCATTGCTTGAGGATTTCGGCAATTTGCATGGAGCGGCGCAGGCTGGCCAGAGGGGCAGTGCGAACCTTGCGGCCATTGAGGGTGATCTGGCCGGATTTGAGCTGGGCATAGCTCACCAAGCCAAAGGTGGGCCGCACCCGGCGGGGAATGGAAAAGTCGATCACCGGTGCCACCAGTTCTTCATCCCGGATGGCGATGGCCTCCAAATCCGCAGGAGCGAGGATGGGAATGGGGATCCCGACCCCCAACATCAAGCTGGGACCGTAGTTGCGGAAGTAGCAGCCCCTCACCCATTCCGCCTGCATTTGCTTGGCATCTCCAATCAGGGCCAGGGTGGCCGCCGGGCCGATGGGAGTTTGGTTGGGCAATCGCTTTTGCAATGGAAAGTGCTGGGTACCCTCCCAGGCGACGTAGCCAATGCCGCCCCCCAAAAAGATGCGGCTGCCGATCCCTACCCGGCGCAAAAGGGGATCGTTCAACAAGGGGGACAGCTCTCCCGGGTTGGAATAGACGGCATTGCCCAGGTGCGGTTCCAACAGGCCCAAGTAGGTGTACAAAGGCCGATCCCCACCGTTCACGCCGACGATGAAGTTTTGGTAGGCATTGCGGGGATTGAACAGGTAAAACTGGTTGAGCTGATCCCGGGTCAGGGTGGTCTCGTAGTCGGCGCGGGGGTAGCAATCGGTCACTTGGCCGATGGCCCGCAAATGGACGCGCTTGCCCGCCACCAGGTCGGCAATGACGTGGCCGCCCCCATAGGCTTGATCCGCTTGCTCGCTGGGTTGGGCTGCCCCTAGGTAGAGATCCACCGCGCCAAATCCGGCATAGGCCGGTACCCCGTTCAGCCACGCTTGGCGAATCTTGATGGGCGGATCCGTATGGCCCAGGTTCACAATGGCTCCGGAAGACTCCATCGGCTCAAAGGTGCCGGTGGTGATCACATCCACCTGCTCGAAGGCTTCCTGGATCCCCAAGGTGGCCAGCTTGGCTTTGGCTTCCAGGGCCGTCCACACCCGCGCCTGGCCTTTGGCAATGCGTTGGTTAATCTGGTCTAGGGTTCTCTCCATGGGATGTGAAGATCGCAATGGTTGGTCGCGTTGGCGGTGTGGAGGAATAAGAGGCGTGAGCATACTTCCTTCTCACTACCCACTGCTCTTTCCTCTCTTAAGGAGGGATCCGCCCCCATCTTGAATTTCCTCGTGAGGCAACTCTTGGGGCTGGCTCAATGAATAGCTTAAATGGACGGGGATTTGGGGGGTTCCAGCAGTATGGGCCGCTTTTGCCGGCGTTGGGGTTGGTGGGCCTGCTCTACGGCGGGGGGCTGCTGCTGGCTCTGGCCCAGAGTGTGGGCCTCTACGGCCTGGGCGAGAGGGGGTTTACCCTGCAGGGGTATGGGGAGCTGCTGCAGGATGCGGAAGTCGGGGGATCCCTGTTGCTCAGCCTCAGAATCGCTCTGTTGGCAACGGGGTTGGCGCTGCTTTTGGGGCTGGGGCTGGCGCTGCTGTTGCGGGGGGTGGGGGGGTGGGCCATCTGGCTTGGCCAGTTGACGCTGCCGATTCCTCATTTGGTGGGGGTGGCGGGGATGCTGCTGCTGCTGGGGCCCAGCGGTTGGCTGGCGCGGCTGGCCTTCCAACTGGGCTGGATTGCCTCGGATCAGGATTTTCCCTTGTGGGTGAACGACCGCGGCTATGGGGGGGTGTTGCTCTATTGGCTTTGGAAGGAGATCCCGTTTGCCGCTCTGGTGGCGCTGACGCTGCTGCGCGGGATGGGATCCGAGCTGGAGCAACAGGCCCGGCTGCTGGGGGCTTCTGCCGCCCAGACGTTTTGGTATGTAACGCTGCCCTTGCTGAGGCCGGGGCTGCTGGCCACCGGGATCCTCATCTTCGGTTTCGTCTTCAGCGCTTTTGAGGTTCCCTTGCTCTTGGGGCCCACCTACCCGCGCACCTTGCCCGTTCTGATCTATCAGCGCTTCACCCACATCAACCTGGAGCAGCGGCAGCAGGCGGTGGCGCTGGGGATCATCCTGCTGGCTGTCTCGGCAGCGGTGGTCAGCCTAATCGGAGGGCTGTTTGCAGCCAGAGTATCCTTTCTGCAGCTGCCGTTTGGCTCAGCGGGACGGAGTCCTTGGAGAAAGCCGTGAAAGGACGCAGATGGATTGGGGGATCCCTGCTCCGCCTTGGGGTGGCCGGAGTGGCCCTCCTTTGGGCTTTGCCCTTTGGGGTGCTGGCCCTTTGGGCCTTCACGCGGGCCTGGTATTTTCCCGATGCCCTGCCCCGGGCATGGAGCATAGCCGGTTGGCAGCAACTGCTGTTCGCTCCAGCGGGAGGGGGATCCCAGTTCCGGGCAGCCTTCGGCCAGAGCTTGCAAATTGCCCTGTTTACCACCCTGCTGGCCTTGGGGGTGGGGATCCCGGCAGGGCGAGTTTTGGGCACCCGTCCCGTGCCTGCCTGGCTGCGCCTGCTGCTGCTATTGCCCATCATCACCTCTCCTTTGGCCGTATTGATGGGCATCCAAGGGGTGCTGATTCGCCTGCGGCTGGACAGTACCCTGCTGGCGGTGGTTTTGGTGCATCTGATCCCCACCATTCCCTACATGGCTCTGGTGATGGGCAGTGTGTTCGCCCGTTTCGACCGCGGCTACGAGGCGCAGGCCCGCTGTTTGGGGGCGGATCCCTGGCAAGTGTGGTGGCAGGTGACGTTGCCCCTCATTGCCCCTGGGGCAGCCATTGGGGCGGTATTTGCCTTTTTGATCTCTTGGAACGAATTTTTGCTCACCTTCTTTGTCGGCGGTGGGCGGGTTCTCACGCTGCCAATGCTGCTCTACAGCCTTTTGCAGGGGGGAAACAACACCTTGGTGGCCGTGGTGGCCTTCCTGTCGCTGCTGCCGGGGTGGTTGGCCTTGCTGGGGGCCAGCGTCTGTTTGGGGCAGGCCATCGGGCTACCCCCCACAGAGGTTCAAGAGGGGGAGAGCATGCCTCTAACCCCCAAAACCCTGAACTTTGCTGAATTTACTGAGCTTTAGGCGGTTTGGCAAAAGTCATTGAGAGGGATATAGTAGACCAAGTTTCCCCCTGATCCTTGAGTCCACCGCAACGGTTGCCGGGAAGTGAAGGGGGAAAGCGCTCGGGGGGTATTCCTCAGGGCTTTGCGGGATACCGCCTTCCTGCTCAGAGATAGGCAGGATGCGATCGCTTCTTTCCTGAACCATGTTCAGGAGAGTTCAGCGTGAATGTATCAGCTAATATCCCTTCAGGGCCAGGTTGGGCCGTTGCAGAGCAGCTCCCACCCGTTGAACCTGGGTCTTGAAGCTGCCATCTCGCTCCAGCCATATCTGCCTCAGGGCAGGGGGAATTACCTCCAGGCCAAACTGAGGGCTCTTGGGACGAAATTGCACACAGGTTGAGGGACAAGCCAGGTAATCAACCCCCTCCCGCCGGCGGTGCAGGTCTTGGTGAATATGGCCGAATACAACGAGGCGGATGTGGTCGAACTCGTCCAGAACCCCAAACAACCGCTCCGGCTGCTGCAGGGCGCTTTGATCCAGCCAGGCAGAATCCACCGAAAAAGGGGGATGGTGCAGGGCCAACAAAACATGGTGTTGGGCAGCTTTGCTCCGCTGCAATTCCTGTCTCAGCCACAGCAGCGTGCGATCCGTCAGGTAACCGCTATCTTTGCCGGGCACGAGGGAGTTCAATAAAATAAAACTCCAATTTTCCCGGCTGAAGCTCTTGTCCCCGAATAGCCGCTCGGCGTGGAGCTCTTGGTTCATGGTGTGCAGGCGATCGTGGTTGCCCGCCAACCAGTAAGTATCGATGGGGAGAGCCTGCAAATGGGCTCTCAAACGGGCGTAAGATGCCGCACTGCCATCTTGAGAGAGATCTCCGGTAAGCAGCAGCAGATCCGGCAAGGGATCCAGAGCGGCAATGGCCTTTTGCACCTGCAGGAAAGAGGCTTCCGTGTCCACCCCCAGCAGCCGGTGATGGGGCTTGGCAAACAGATGCAGGTCGCTGATCTGAACCACGTATACGGTCATAGAGCAGGCCCAAGAGGGTGGGATCCCATCTCCGCAGGTTCAAAACACTACCGTTCTAGCACCAGATGGCCCGGCTGGAACCCGTAGGCAGGGTCATTTCGATTCAAGCTAGGACACTGCACCCACACCCAAAACGTTGGTCGCGTCTTCGCGTCAGCGTTGCGGAGCAATAATCCCCAGAACCACAAGGCTTTTCTCAGTAGCCTAGGCGTCTCACCCCAACCTAAATGACCACAACTCAGTCTTAAAGGGCTCAGCCCTGGCCTACAACCCGGTTCAACCCCTTGAGAAAGCCTTAGGAAACATTCAGAGAGCGGCCCACGTTCCTAAAGGCAGCTTGCACCTGAGGCCAGCGGGATTCCTGGGTAGAGGCCGTCAGCGTATAGAGGCGATGGTGCCGAACGGTCACCGTCACCACCTCGTGGCGAAGCTGGGATCCCATATCGGTTTGGTATTCCAGCAGGTAATAGGGGTGCCCCTGCCGCTCAAAGGCTTCGGCAGCCAACAGCTTGGCCGAGCGACCGGATCCCTCAGGAGCAATGATCTTCTCCGCCACCAACTGCCCCACCTCATCCGGGCTGCCCAAATCGGCAATCGTCTCCCCCTTGTCAAACGGGGCGATCATCAGGCTGACGTTCTCGGTCTCGTACACCAGGTCGCGCAGGAGTACCACCGGCCCTTTCCCCGGCCCAAGATTGACCGCCACCATGCCATTGGGGTAAGCAAAAGCAAAGGCTCCGCTGGGATCCCTGTAGGCCCGTAGGTTAGAGCCTGCGGAACAGGCACCGACCACCAAGCTGAGGCAGACACAGAGCAGCAACAGCGCTCTAGACAGCCACGGGCTGGTTGCAGAAGTGGGCCACAGGCCTGATCGGGCAGAATGCGCGCCTCGTGCTGCTGACATTGCTGGGATCCTCTCCTCAGATGGGTTGCCTATTGTTCCTTTATCATCCTAGTACGAGCGCACTCCCTCTAGCCCGTTGACCGTCAATTCCCAACGGAAAACTCCCCCTGCAACTTAGCAGCGGGGTTGCCGACGTGGGTTGAAAAGCGAGGGATCCCCAAGCTTGGAAGCAACTGCCGCTATTGGGGGAGCCGCTTCTCGAAATCCAGATCCGGTAGCGGCAGGTTGGCCTGGGCACCTCCTTGGCCGGTGAGCATTGCCAAGCGGCGGGAGATTTCATCGTCCATGGCCATTTCATCCAATTGGGCAGCAATCTGCTCGCTGCGATCTTCCGAGAGCTCGCTCATGGCTCGGGATCTGAGCTGGCGAGCCTGGATAGCATTCTTCGCCGCCTCAAATTGCGACTTGGCCGAGTCGATGTTGTAGGAATTGTTGACGCGGGTCATCTGCTCCAGAGCTTGGTTCACCTCGTTGATGTCTTTGAGGTTGCTCAGCTCGCTCTTGTAAGCGGCCAATCGCTCTTTCTCGCGGGCCAGCTTTTGCTTGGCGGCTTTGACGTAGCGCTCGGCAGTTTCCACGTTCTCCTTAAGGGGGCCGAGAATGGCCTCAATTTGCAGCGCTTGGGACATAGCCAGGCGGGCAGCCTCTTGATCGCCCCGTTGGGCGGCCAGGCGAGCTTTGTTCTCCAGGGCCTGGTACTCCCGCACCTTTTGCATGTACTTCTGCTCAGCCCGCTGATAGGCGGCTACTTGGGTGGCAACGGCTTCCGTGAGACGCTGAACCGTCTCCTGCATCGTGCGTAGGGATTCTTCCGCCACCATCACCGCCCCTGTGCCACCTTTCTCCACCGGGATCCCCCACAGCCAGTTCCAAGTTCCGACGATGACGCTGCCGGCCCGTTGCCCAAAAATGCCGTAGATGATCTTGCGTGCGCCCATGGCTTGACCCTCCTGCCTACGCGTGCCTCTACTGTATTTAATTTCTCCCCAACTGGAAAGATCTCAGGGATCCGGCAAGTGGACAAATTCAAATCCCCGCTTCTTCAAAGTTGGGATCAACTGCCGCGTTACCTCAACCACTTGGGCTCCTCCTTGTACCCCATCGTGCAGCACGATCAAGGAGCCAGGCCGCACCTGGGCCAGCACCCGCTCCACTACCACCGATACCGGTGGGATCAGCCAATCCTCAGGCACCACGCTCCACATCACCGGACAAAAGCCCCAACGGCGCAAATCCGCAAGCGTCTGCGGCCAAAACAAGCCATTAGGCGGGCGCACAGCCCGATAATCGTCAGGGATCCCGCCACAGGCAGCCACGAGGGTGGTTTGGCTGCGCTTCAGGCTCTGATAAAGCTCTCCAGGGGCAAGCTCGGTAAAAGGGCGATGCTGCCAGCCGTGAAGGCCAATGCGGTGGCCTTGTTGGCGGATCTGACGGGCCAGGTGGGGCCAGCGCTGCACCCGTTCTCCCAACACAAAAAACGTGGCCGGCACCTGAAAATCCATCAAAACCTGCAACAAAGCAGGGGTGTACTCAGGGTGAGGGCCATCGTCAAAGGTCAGAGCCACCCGCTGGGTATGGGGATCTGCCGGCAACTCCCACAGGCCGTCGGGAAAGAGGGTCTTGAGGCCCCAATGCAGGGGTGGGTAGAGAGATGGGGGCAGGATTTGCTGAGAAGATAAGAGCATTGTGGCGGGCTGTATTTTGTCCAGAACCAGAGGCCAATGCTTTGGGTGATCAACTGGGTAACAAATTTAGGTATTGCCGATTGAGCCAACCAATTGAAAAAATGGGCATGAGCATTGTAGCCCGCAAAACGGAAATCAGGGTTGGCGGGCCCGTCGATGGGCTTTTGGATCTCGTCCTAGCCAGTTGTGATTACAGATTGTGCCTACAGATTGTGATTACAGAAGTTGCCATTGGGTGTCGGCAGCAGCCCGCCGCTCGAGTTCTTGAGACGGATGTGGGATCCCTTCTGCCCATAGCCCAGATCCGATAGGCTAGATTCACCCTCAAGGTATCAGCTGATGGCTTGGCAAACTCCAACACTGCTGCTGGTGGATGGTCACTCTCTGGCCTATCGCTCCTTCTACGCCTTTGCCTACAGCCGCGAGGGGGGGTTGCGCACTTCCACTGGGATCCCCACCAGCGTCAGCTTTGGCTTTTTGAAATCGCTGTTAGAAGTCTTGGACAAATACACCCCTACCCATGTAGCCGTTGCCTTTGATACACGGCAGCCCACTTTTCGCCACGAGGCCGACGAAACCTACAAATCAGGCCGCCCGGAAACGCCACCGGAGTTTATCGAAGATGTGGAGAACCTGAAGCAGGTGTTGACGGCACTACGCATCCCGATTTTGGTGGTGCCTGGTTTTGAAGCCGATGACATTTTGGGCACCCTCAGTAGGCTAGCCCCCCAAGATTACCGGGTGCAGATCTTAAGTGGCGATCAAGATCTGTTCCAGTTGATCGATACCGATGGAAGAGTTCGGGTTTTGCACCTCAACAGCAAAGATCGCATCAGCGAGTTTGGCCCCGAACAAGTGAAAGAAAAATTGGGCATCTGGCCTTGGCAGGTGGTGGATTATAAGGCCCTCTGTGGTGACCCTTCTGACAACATTCCCGGGGTGAAAGGGATCGGCCCCAAGCGAGCTGCAGAGCTGCTGGAGCGCTACGGCAGTTTGGATGAAATTTTCGACCACCTGGACGAGATCCAAGGAAAAGTCCAGCAATACCTCAAAGAAGGGATCCCGGCGGCCCATCACTCGCAATTTATGGCTCGGATCAAATGCGACGTTCCTCTTTCTCCCGACTGGGAGAGCATGAAATTAACCGGGTTTGATCAAGCAGAATTGCTGCCGCTGCTGGAAAAATTGGAGTTTCACAGCTTCATCGCCCAAGTGCGCAAAATACAAACGGCTTTGGGGGGGATCCCAACCGAGGCAGAGGTGGTTGGCGCTTTTAATCCCACCGGGGATCCCGCAAACGCTCCTGACGAAGCCCTGTGGTTTGATTTTGCCCTCGATCCCGTCCCTTCTCTGCCGGCGGTGCGCATCATCGATACGCCGGAGCAACTGGAGCTTTTGCGGCAAGAGCTGCTGGCCTGCCCAGGGATTGTAGCTTGGGATACTGAAACCACCAGTCTAGATCCACGGGATGCCCAATTGGTGGGGATCGGCTGTTGTTGGTCAGAGGGAGATATCGCCTACTTGCCCATCGGCCACCGCCAGGGATCCAACCTGGATTGGGAGCTGGTTAAACAAAGCCTGCAACCCCTTTGGGAAGATCCCAACCGACCCAAAAGCCTACAAAACTGTAAGTACGACCTGAGCATTTTCCGCGCCCACGGGATCCGCCTGCAAGGGATCCGATTTGATCCCATGTTGGCCAGCTACGTTTTGGATCCAGAAGCCAGCCACAACTTGGCCGATTTGGCAGCCACCCATTTGAATTTGCCGACCACCAGCTACAAAAAGTTGCTGGGCAAGGAACAGTCCATCGCCGATATCCCGATTTCCAGAGTTGCAGAATACTGCGGAACTGATGCCTATTGTGCCTATCGTCTGGTGCCAATCCTCACCGAAAAGCTGCAGAAAACCGATCCACGCCTGTGGGATCTTTTTATTCAAGTCGAGCTGCCCTTGGCCCAAGTTTTGGAAGAGATGGAGTGGATCGGCATTCGCGTTGATACCGAGTTTCTGAGGCAATTTTCCCAAGAGCTGGAACAAGAGCTGCAAAGTTTGGAGCAGAAAGCTTATGCCCAGGCTGGAGAAACCTTTAACCTCAATTCTCCCAAGCAACTGGGATCCCTGCTCTTTGAAAAGCTGAAATTGGACATTCGCAAAACCCGCAAAACGGCTACTGGCTATTCCACTGATGCCTCAGTTTTAGAAAAGCTAGAGGGGGATCATCCTCTCATCGAAACCATCGTGCAATACCGCACCTTGGCCAAGCTGAAATCGACCTATGTGGACGCTCTGCCTGCCCTGGTAAGAAGCGATACCGGCAGAGTCCACACCGACTTTAACCAAACCGTTACTGCCACCGGCAGGCTCAGCTCCTCAAACCCCAACTTGCAAAATATTCCCATTCGCACCGAGTTCAGTCGCCGGATTCGACAAGCTTTTATTCCCCAAGAGGGATGGCTATTGGCGGCAGCAGATTACTCTCAAATTGAGCTGCGCATTTTGGCCCATCTCAGCCAAGAACCTGCCCTGGTGGAAGGTTTTCGCTCAGGGGAAGATGTGCACACCCTAACCGCCCGCCTGCTCCTGGAAAAACAAGAAATAACCAGCGAAGAACGTCGCCTGGCCAAGACGATCAACTATGGGGTGATCTATGGCATGGGAGCGCAGCGCTTTGCCCGCACTGCGGGGGTTTCTTTGTCGGAAGCCAAGCAATTTTTACAGCGATTTAACGAGCGCTACGCCGGCATTTTTGCCTATCTGCGCTCCACTGAAGCCTTTGTGGAAAAACATGGCTATGTAGAAACGATCTTGGGTCGCCGTCGCTATTTTCCCAATTTGTCTCGTCTGACAGGCCATCGCAAACAAGCGGAATTGCGAGCAGCTGTGAATGCTCCCATTCAGGGATCCGCCTCGGACATTATCAAAGTAGCAATGGTGCGCCTGCGGCAAAAGCTGCAGAACTTTCGTTCCCGCTTGCTCCTGCAAGTGCATGATGAGCTGGTGTTTGAGGTGGATCCCTCGGAATGGCAGGCCCTAAAACCGCTGATCCAAAGGGAAATGGAAGGAGCAGTGCCCCTCTCCATACCGCTGGTGGTGGATATCCAAATTGGCCACAATTGGAAGGAAGCCAACTAGACCATGGGAGGCAGAAAACCCCAGGTTTGCAAGGAAAGGGATCCCGGCTCCGTGAAAATGTTAAGCTATGTAAAAGCGTTTGTTGTTTTCTTATGACTGTTGAGATTTACACCTGGCGTTTTTGTCCCTTTTGCATCCGGGCTAAGCAACTGCTGGATCGCAAAGGCGTGAAGTATATCGAGTACGCCATCGATGGAGACGAGGCAGCACGGGCGGAAATGGCCAAGCGGGCCAACGGCCGCCGTTCGGTGCCGCAAATTTTCATCAACGACCAGCATATCGGCGGCTGCGACGATCTTTACGCGCTAGAGGCTCGCGGCCAGTTGGATCTGCTCCTACAGCAGGCCAGCTAAGCCTCAACTGTATCTCTCATCACTTTGTAGCCTGTTTAACTTGAGCGCGAGCCTGCTTCACCATGGCAATTAAGGTTTGATGGGCGTCCTCGGAGTCCCGCAGGGGGTGGTCGAAGCGGATCCGCAGCGTTTGTACGGCCCCGTCGACCTGCACCCGCAAGTCCATCCCTTCCGGGTCAATGGCCTGCATGCGGGCTTGGGTAACTCCTTCCACCTGGCCAAAGACCCTGGCGTAGAGGGCTATTGCATCGGCATGATCTTCGTTCATGTGCTTGCAGATGCGCTCGCTAACTTGGGGGGTGAGAGGATCGCCCATGGCAGTTGTTTCTGGCATACAGCCCTCAGTTTAAAGCTCCCGCCAGTCCACAGTAAACTACCCAACCCTACCCCTGGCCAGTACAATAATGCGGCTAACCCAGCGTTAAAAGCGGCGCTCCCGGATAGGCAGCCGTTTAGGTTTCAGAATAAAAAGGCAGGGATCCCTTCCCCTCCATCCCAGAGAACACCAGGGATCCAGGGGATCAAGCTTGTCCTTGGGCCTGTAGCTCCAACAGCTCATCTGCCATATCCAAAAAAGCCTCCCGATCCAGATAGGAGACATCTCCCACCCACTCCCCCAGCTTGACCACATAGACCTCGCTCAAGGTGGGCCGGCGCTGCAAATCGCGGGAATAGGCTTTCACCAACCCGAGCACCGATTGCTTTTTGACAATTCGCCTGTAGCGGGGATCGTCCTTGGCCCGCACACGATAGACGACTCCGGTCTCATCGCCAATTTCCATCTCAAACTGGCGCTCCCGCACCTCTTCAATGTAGAAGTTGCCATCTTCATCCAGCTTTTCTCGCTCTTCCACCACCACCTCGTAGCGGCGAGTGCGCAACACCTGCCCAAAAAACAATCCCCCATAGGGAATCTCGCGAAAGGCTAGCTGACGGCGGGAGATGGTATAGAGCGGCCCCCACAGGAAGGGATAGAGCAACGAGAGAATCCCGACCAGAAAGGAGATCGCCCCCAGAAAGGATCCCTCGCCAAAAGCGCGGGAAAGAACCAGCAGCGCCACGCCCACCAAAATGGCCGTGATGATGCGGCCCGTGCTCTTGAGGGCATCGCTCCAGTAAGCCGCATACTGAAGGCGCGTTGGCACCACCGGAATTACCGATTCGCATTCTTCTGGGGTTAGCTCCAACAACATGCTCCAAGGATCCTCACAATGCCACACTCCACCTGCAACGGGCCAGACCCTATCTTAAAATGAGGCAGGGGCGCTTTGCCGCCGGGCTTGTCTGCTGCCAGTCCTTGCGCACTTGCCACTTCCATGCCGACAGGATCCCATCTCTCCCCAACCGGCCAGACCATCAGACAGCAGGTGGCCCAGTTGGACGAGGGATCCCGTCGCGACAAGGCTTGGCTGGGGGATGCGGTGTTGAGCTTGTTTGCCCGGCAGTGGCTGCTTGGGCCACCTCAAGACTGGCAAGTGCCTTCCCCGCCCAGTTGTGACTTGAATCGCGCAGAACTCTTCACTTGGCTGACCTCCAATCAATTTTTGTCGGCCTTCAGGGATCCCACGCAGGTTGAGGCGGAAATCGGCCTGATTTACGAAAAAGAAGGTCTGCAAGCAGCGTTTGAATACATCCAGACGCACCTGCTGCCGCTGTTTGTGAGGCAGGTGAACAACCGCGCCAAAGCCCTGCGTGGCAAACGCCGCTAGCCAGTTTCTCAGCAAAGCAAGAGCGCGGCAGGATTGCTGGACAGGTCGCCTCTTGAGGGGGAAGCGGAATTAATGGGAAGAAGGGGGATCCACCCAGCGCCCATCGGCTTTGATCAGATCGATCAGCGCCTGCACGCCTTCCGATTCCGGCACCCTTTTCACTTCCTCTTTGCCGCGGTAGAGAGAGATCACCCCCGGCGTCTTGCCCACGTAGCCGTAGTCGGCGTCGGCCATCTCTCCCGGCCCATTGACAATGCAGCCCATCACGGCAATGTCCAACCCCACCAGGTGCTGGGTTGCGGCGCGCACCTTCTGCAGCACCTCCTCCAAATTGAACAGGGTGCGGCCACAGGAAGGGCAGGCCACATACTCCACCATGGTTTTGCGCAGGTTCAGAGCTTGCAAAATGCCGTAGGCCACCGGGATCTCCTTTTCCGGGGCTTCCGTGAGAGAAACCCGAATCGTGTCGCCGATCCCTTCAGCCAAGAGGGTTCCGATCCCCACCGCCGACTTGATGCGCCCATATTCTCCATCGCCCGCCTCGGTGACACCCAAGTGGAAGGGATAGTTTAGGCCCAGGGCATCGAAGCGACGGGCTGCCAGCCGGTAGGCCGCCAACATGACCTGCGGGCGGGAGGCCTTGAAGGAAAGCACCACATTGTGAAAGTCTTGCTCGGCGCAGATTTGGGCAAATTCCAGGGCCGACTCCACCATGCCCTCAGGCGTATCCCCGTAGGTGAAGAGCATCCGCTCTGCCAGGGATCCATGATTGACCCCAATGCGCAGGGCTTTGTTCTGGGCTTTGAGGGTCTGGACAAGGGGGGTGAAAGTTTCCCGGATTTTGTTGCGGATGGCCTCAAATTCGGCTTGGGTATATTCTGTGCGACCGGGCTGAGGTTTTTCAAAGACGAACAACCCTGGATTGATGCGCACCTTGTCCACGTATTTGGCCACCTCCAGGGCGATCTTGATGCCGTTGTGATGGACATCAGCTACCAAAGGCACGGGCTTGTAGGTTTGGATCAGCTTCTCCCGAATTGCCTCCATCGCCTTGGCATGGGCCATGCTGGGAACGGTAACCCGCACAATCTCTGAGCCTGCCTCGTGCAGACGGCGGATCCCGGCCACTGCCGCGTCGACGTCGAGGGTGTCCTCGTTGATCATGGACTGTACCACCACCGGGTGCTGGCTGCCGATCAACACATCAGCTACGGCCACCGTGCGGGTGGGGCGACGGGGATAGACCGGTTCTGGGTAGGGCTGCTGGGTGGGGGCGTTGGGCCGATCCAGGGTTTGCATAGCTTGGTCAAGCCAAAAGAGCTGCTCTAGCTTGATTGTAGGTCGGAAACTAACCTGGGATTCGACTCAGCTCAGGGTAGAGGCTGAGGGGTTCAACCCCGAGGATTTCGACGGGATCCCCAACCCTCAGGTGCTTGCCCGTCTCCGTTCTCGGGATCCACGTATTGATCCCAAGGCGATAGAAATGGTCAAAGCGGCTGGCTTCGGCCCAGGGTGGCAAGGTTTTCTGCCGTTGCGCCACGAAGTGCTTTTGAAAACCGGGATAGGCCTCTCCGCTCAGGGGATCCCGAGTGGGCACCACACAGCGGGCGCAGGGGTTGAGGCCCAGCAGCTCCACTTCCCCAATGCGAAAGCGCACCCCTTGATCTGCCTGGGCAAAGAGCCGATCCTCCCAAAAGGGCAGACATTCCGACAGCTCGATATTCATGCGAAAGCGCTGCCGAACCGCTTCCAGGGTCAAGTTGGGGAACCAACCGGCCACCGTCTCCAGAGTGGCTGTGCTGATCAGGGTGGGGCCGTTGGCATAGGGATCATCCGGAAACCCCCTGAGAGGCTCCTCCAGCAGTTGCACCGGAAAACCGAACCAATCGCTGAGCCAAGTCTGCAAAGCATCCCGCTGCTGCTGCAGGTCAAACTGGGCCGTCTTGCCATCCCCCCACAACTGCACCTGGCCCAACTGGGGATCAAACCGGGCACGCAGGCGGTGGACTGCAGCATGGCGTTTGCCGTTCACCCGCTTCCCCTCCGCATCCAAGAGGGCGTAGCGGCGATCCCCCTCCAAAGTCCCCCCTGCCGTCAGCCTCACCTCAGACAGAGGGATCCCATCCAGGGACTTGATGGGATAGACCGTTAACCTGGCAACCTGGGGCATGGCCTGTCTGCCGGGATCCCTGGGGGTGGGATCCGCCTTAGCTGCTTAACTGTCGGCTTCGGTGGGATGGTCGGTCATGGGGTAGCTGCGGATAAAGTCTCTGGGGGTTACATTTTCTACAAACTTGCGAAAGGCCTCCCGCTCCGCCTCGTCGGCATCCTGGTTCATGGGGATCGAGGCTTCCGCAATGACCTCTTCCACCGTCCAGATGGGAACATGGGCCCGCAGAGCGAGGGCAATGGCGTCGCTGGGGCGGCAGTCGATCTCTTGTTTTTTGTCACCATTCACGGTGACGAGCACCGCGTAGAAGGTGTTATCCAGCAACGCGTGAATGATGACTCGCTCCAGCTTGATCCCCCACGTCTTCCAGGAATTGAGGATGAGATCATGGGTCATGGGGCGCAGTGGCTTTTGGTCGTCCAGGGCCTGCAAAATGGCGTTGGCCTCTGCTTTTCCCACCCAAATGGGCAGGGCACGACGCTCACTGCCATCGCGCAGGATGACAATGGGGTTTTGGTTGACGGCATCGACCGCAATCCCAGCCACATGCATCTCGATCATGAGCAATTGCCTCCAGCCGGTGATCTTGATCGTATCTACGGGCGTCAAAGTTTGGCAACACACTATGAGCTCAGTCGGGGGTTTGGTGGAAGTGGCTTTGATCGGGGGCACTAGCGAGAGCCGCAGCTTGGCCGACGCCCTCAGCCGGCAGGGGATCCCTTGGGTGGCAACCGTCACCACCGAAGGGGCCAGAAGGCTGTATCAGGATTTGCCCGGTCAGGTGGTGGTCACCCGATTTTCGCCGTCATCTCTGGAAGAATTCCTGCAAGAACGCCGGATCTGCGTGGTGGTGGATGCCTCTCATCCTTTTGCCCTGCAGATCTCGCAACTGGCCATCCGGGTGACGGCCCAACTGGGGATCCCCTACCTGCGCTACGAACGCCCTCCTCTGGAGCTGGATCCCTGGGTCCAGGTGGTGCCGGACTGGCAGGGGGTGCTCACAGATGCGGTGCTGGCGGGGCGGCGGGTGCTGCTGACGGTGGGAGTGAAGGCCCTGCCCCTGTTTGTGCCTTGGCAAGACCGCTGCCAACTGTGGGCACGGGTGCTGCCGGAATCGGTTCCCCAAGCGGTGCAAGCCGGGATCCCTGCCGAGCGGGTGATCGGGATGCGCTTGCCCCTCAGCTTTGAGCAAGAACTGCAGCTTTGGCAGCGGTTCAGCCCTCAGGTGGTGATCAGCAAAGCTTCTGGGGAAGCAGGTGGGCTGGGGATCAAACAGGCAGTGGCCAAAACCCTGGGGATCCCTTTGTGGGTGATCCGGCGACCCCCGTTGGACTATCCCTGGTGCAGCCAGGATTTGACAGCAGTGGTGCAGGCCTGTAGGCGATGCTTGGAAGGAGCGGGACCTTGAGGTTGCCCAGCTCCAGTCCAACGGGTCAAAACGGCTCTTCGGGGGGCAGGTTGGAGTCGCGGTCTTGACGGGATCCCAGCAGTTCTAGGCGATCTACAGCGATGATGGGCCTCTGGCGCTCTTCTCCGGTGGATTTGTCTTTCCAGCGATCGAACTTGAGGCTGCCCGTTACCCCGATGAGGCTGCCTTTGCGCACATACTCTCCGGCCACCTCGGCAGTGCGGCCCCACAACTCTAGGCTGAACCAATCGGGCTTGTCTTCTCCTTTGCGGAATCGGTTGACCGCCAAGCTAAAAGTACAGACCACCTTGCCTGACTCAAAGTAGCGCACCTCCGGATCCATGCCGGCTCGCCCCACCAAGGTCACCAGGTTCAAGCTCATGGGTAGTTTCTCCAGACCGCCAGTAGATCTAGCCCTCGTTGTAGCGCTCGCAAGGGATCCCTGTCATCTTTTTGCTTGCGACCGTCAGCTTGGGCTCAGAGCCGATTCTTTAGGATATTTACAGATTTAGCTGCGGGGATCCCGATTGATCTCTGGGAAAAGCCTCTGCTGTGATGGACTTGATGCTCGGGATCCGGATCCGCACTCTGTCGCAAAAGTTTACAATGGCAGAAGCAGTTGAGCAAATGCCAGCCCACCAGACACTCCCACCGGCCAATTGCAGGGCTAGCAGAGCAGGTTCGTTGCTGTGAGAGGACGCATTCGGAAGCATTTCCCATGGAATTCATCTACACATACGCCTGGTTGATCCCCGTCTATCCTTTGGTGGCAGCCTTTCTCCTCGGCTTAGGTATCCTGATGTTCAACGCCTGGACAAGGGCCAACCGCTCTTTGGCTGCCTTTTTGAGCGTGTTCGCGACCGGGACGGCGATGGTTCATGCCTTTGCCCTTTTGGTCAGCCAGGTGCAAGGGCACGAAACCGTCCTCAGAACCATCACCTGGGCCCAGGCGGGATCCTTCTCGGTGGACATGGGCTTTGTCGTGGATCACCTGAGCGCCATGATGCTGGTGGTGGTGACCACGGTGGCCTTTTTGGTGCAGATCTACTCCCATGGCTACATGGCCCACGATCCCGGCTATGTGCGTTTCTACGCCTACCTGAGCTTATTTAGCTCCTCGATGCTGGGCTTGGTGGTCAGCCCCAACCTGGTGCAGATCTATATCTTCTGGGAGCTGGTGGGGATGTGCTCCTACCTGCTCATTGGCTTTTGGCACGACCGGCAGGCAGCGGCAGAAGCAGCGCAAAAGGCGTTTGTGGTCAACCGGGTAGGAGATTTCGGCCTGCTGTTGGGCATCTTAGGTTTTTACTGGATTTCCGGTACCTTCGCGTTTGACGAGATCGGGCGCAATCTGCATGAGATGCTGGCTAGCGGGGCAGTGAGCAGCAGCTTGATTGCCCTGTTTGCGGTGTTGGTGTTCTTGGGGCCGGTGGCCAAGTCGGCCCAGTTCCCGCTGCATGTGTGGTTGCCGGATGCCATGGAGGGCCCCACGCCCATTTCCGCTCTCATCCACGCAGCCACGATGGTGGCGGCTGGGGTATTCCTCTTGGCCCGCATGTTCCCGGTGCTGGAAGGGATCCCGGTGGCCATGGACATCATCGCCTGGACGGGGGCGGGCACAGCCTTCTTGGGGGCCACCATTGCCATCACCCAAAACGACATCAAAAAGGGCTTGGCCTACTCCACCATTTCCCAACTGGGCTACATGGTCATGGCCATGGGGTGCGGCGCCTATGGGGCGGGCCTGTTTCACCTGATGACCCACGCCTACTTTAAGGCGATGCTCTTTTTGTGCTCTGGCTCAGTTATCCACGGCATGGAAGCGGTGGTCGGCCATGACCCGGTTTTGGCCCAAGACATGCGCCTGATGGGGGGGTTGCGCAAATACATGCCGGTTACGGCCATCACGTTTTTGATCGGCACGTTGGCCATTTGTGGGATCCCGCCTTTCGCCGGCTTTTGGTCTAAGGATGAGATCTTGGGCGCTGTTTTCGAACGGAACCCAGCTCTGTGGGGGGTGGGCTTCCTCACCGCCGGGATCACCGCCTTCTACATGTTCCGCATCTACTTCCTCACCTTCGAAGGGGAGTTTCGCGGCACCAACCTGAGACTGCGGCAGGAGGTGGCCATCAGCCAGGGCCGTCCTGTGCCAGCTTTTGCCTACGTTTTTGCGGGGAAACAACCGGCCTTTGGCCCTGGAGCCATGAACATTCAAGAAAAACCCCAGCCCAGCAGCCATCCTGAAGCCCACGAAAACCTGCACGACGGAGATGCCCATGCCTCAGAGCCCCATGAGTCCCCTTGGTCGATGACCTTCCCGCTGTTGGCTCTGGCCGTCCCTTCTGTGCTGATTGGCCTGGTGGGTACCCCTTTTGCCAACTTCTTTGAAGCTTTCATCCACCCACCGACTGAGTCTGTGGCAGAGGCAGGCTCGATTTTACCGCTGGTGGCAGCAGAGTGGCAGGAGGTGCTGGCGGGCCATTTCGATTGGGCAGAGTTTCTAATCATGGCGGGTAGTTCCGTGGGCATTGGGCTGATCGGCATCACCTTGGCCAGCTTGATCTACTGGCAAAAGCGCATCGACCCGGGCACCTTCCCCCAAAGCCTGCAGCCGCTCTACTACTTCTCCCTCAACAAGTGGTACATTGACGACCTCTATGAGCGAGTCTTTGTGCAGGGCACCCGCTTCGTGGCACGGGAGGCGCTGGAGGTGGACAGCCGCATTGTGGATGGTGTGGTCAACCTGACGGGCTTGGTGACCATGGTGAGCGGCGAGGCGATGAAATACCTGGAGAGCGGCAAGGCCCAGTTTTACGCTTTGATTATCTTTGCAGCGGTGGTGGTGATGGTGGTGGCATCAGGGGTAGGGTTCTAGCTCGAAGGCGAGGATGGATCCGGCCCGCTTGGCCAAGGGATCCCTCAGCCTAGAACTGCTGCTATGCTACGGAGCAAGTTGAGCGGATCCCTTGTTGCAATGGCCCCGCGTTCTCTTAAGTCGATTTCGCATCCCTTGTTGGCGGAAAAGTAAGGTCAGAGGGAGCGTGTCTTGGCCCTGAAAAATCGGATCGAAGCAATCCTCTATTTGAAGGGGCAGCCTCTGGAGCTATCGGCCCTGGCCCAGTTGGCCCATTGCAGTCGCGACGAAGCCTACGATGCGCTGCTGGAATTAATGGAAGACTATGCCCATCGCGATTCTGCCCTGGAAGTCCTACAGGTGGGGGAAGGGTTTGCCCTGCAGTTGCGGGAGCCGTTTTTGGAGCTGGCCAACCAGCTTTTACCCCCTGAA
The DNA here is from genome assembly GCF_054059035.1 of Thermostichus sp. MS-CIW-36. Taxonomy (NCBI): domain Bacteria; kingdom Bacillati; phylum Cyanobacteriota; class Cyanophyceae; order Thermostichales; family Thermostichaceae; genus Thermostichus; species Thermostichus sp. MS-CIW-36. The sequence goes on along the minus strand of NZ_JBSSBR010000033.1, from coordinate 10,633 downwards.
ATTGGGGTGGGTGCTACCCGTACCCTGGCTACAATCATTCTGCGTGGCCCGCTCTCGCAAGCCGATTTGGTGGAGTTGCGCGGCCAAGGTGCTTATCAGCACGTGGCAGAGTTGGTGGAAAAAGGCTTTGTGACCCGCTATCGCAAAGAAGGCAGCCGTTCCCCTTGGTTGCGCGTGACGGATAAATTTCATCGCTACTTCACAGTAGATGAGCTGGCCAAAAAAGCAGCAGAGGCAGCCTCCTTCCCCGAACAGTAAAAAGGATCCCCGATAAGGGGATCCAGACCAAAAGGATCCCAGCTTTACCCGACGAAGGGATCCCTTCTCAAGCGCCCGTCAAAGTTGGTGTTCGGGCTTTTACTACTTATTAGGCTGAGGGGTGACCCGCAAATAGGGCTTAATTTCCTTGTAGCCTTTTGGGAACTTCTCTTTCAGCACTTCCGGATCTTTCAACGAAGGCGGGATGATAACATCGTCACCGTCTTTCCAGTCGGCAGGGGTGACGACATTGTACTTATCCGTCAGCTGTAGGGCATCGATCACCCGCAGGAGCTCGTCGAAGTTGCGGCCCGTGCTGGCCGGGTAGGTAAGAATGAGGCGTATCTTCTTGTTGGGATCGATGATGAACACCGAGCGCACCGTCAGGGGCAGCCCTTCTTGATTGAGGTTGGTTTGATCCAACATGCCGTAGAGCTGAGAGACCTTGCGGTCTGCATCTGCCAAAATGGGATAGGTCAAAGTGGCGTTCTGGGTTTCCTCGATGTCCTTTACCCAGCCGACGTGGGAGTCCACATCGTCCACACTGAGGGCGATTACCTTCACACCCCGCTTTTCAAATTCGGGCATCAGCTTGGCAACGGTGCCCAGCTCTGTGGTGCAGACCGGCGTGTAATCGGCGGGGTGAGAGAACAGCACCACCCAGCTATCTCCAGCCCAAGAGTAGAAATCGATTTCGCCGTGGGTAGACTTTTGCGTGAAATTGGGAGCAGTATCGCCAAGTCGGAGAGACATACGCTCTTGATCCTCCGTAAAAGGGTTCAATCCGGTGAAACAGGGATCCGAATCCTTCGATCCGATCCCTCCCGATCTTGCCACATAACTCCACTTTTCCGAGCGGATTGCAGGTGATTTTAAGATTGTCCTCACCTAAGCCGCTACTGAGGGAAGACGACATGGGGATCCACCAGCTCGGCCACGAATTGGTGCAGGATGGTGACATAGCGCTCTCTGGCCACCTGCAGCAAGTTGTTGTGATCGGCTCCCTCGATGGGCACCAAGCGTTTGGGATCCCTCGCTGCTTGATAAAGGGTTTCAGCGTGCCAAAAGGGGATCAAACGATCATGGGTGCCGTGCAAAATCAGCAGCGGGCAATCGATCTTGGCAATGCGGCTGAGGTTATCGAAGCGATCGAAGGGCAGCAGCGGGATGCGGGTTAAGACGCGAAAGGCTGTGACGAAGGTGGATTCCAGGATCACGCCCCCCACCGGCTTTTGGGCTGCCAAATAAACCGATGGCCCACCCCCCACCGAGCGCCCATAAACCAAAATCTGCTCCGGCAGGATCCCCTGGGCAACCAGGTGAGCGTAAGCGGCCTCGATGTCTTTGTAAGCGCCGGCCTCGGAAGGAATCCCTTCGCTGGTGCCGTAGCCGCGGTAGTCGTAGGCCAAGACGCCAAACCCGGCCTGCTGCAGGCCCACCAGGCGGGGCAGGATATCCCCCAAGTCTTCGGCGTTGCCATGGCTGTAGAGGAGGGTGTAGGCAGCGGCGGGATTGGGCAAATGTACCGCTGAAATCTGTAGCCCATCAGAGGTCGTGAGCTTGAGAATGGCATCCCCATCTCGATAGCTGGCGGGACGAGGCAAAAAGATCATTCGCTCCGATTGAAACCAGCCCAGCCAGAGCAGGTAGCCGTACACCACCAGCCCGACGAGCAGCAAAGATCGCCCCACGCGCAGCCACGAGAAGGATCCCAAAACTGGAAATTGCAAGAGGTCTCGGATTGGCATTGACGAGAAGGCATCGACAAATACGGTCATTTCAATTCAAACCAGGACAATGCGCTCACACCCAAAACGTTGGTCGCGTCGTCGTGTCAGCATTGCGGAGCAATAATACATGCGACCAAAGGCTTTTCTCAATAGCCTAGGTATCTCACCCTAACCTGAAGCGACCATAAGTTACGGTCACCTCAATTTGGGGGACTTCCCTGAGGTTCTGCGCTGCTTACCGACCACCCTCAACTTCTTTCCCACAGGGGGAGAGGGCCTTCAGGGCTCCGCTTGAGAGAAAAAGCATTTCCAGGTGCAGACCCCAATCCAGTTGACAAGGGTGTGGGCGACAATGGTGACCAACAGGTTTCCCGACAGCCACAAGCCGATCCCCATGAGGATGCCGACCCCACCGGCCCAGACGGCATAAGGCCAGCCTTGCCATCCCAACCAATGCAAGACGCCAAACAAGAGGCCACTCAGGAGGATCCCGCCTGTCCACCCCAAGGGGCTGGCCACCAGCAGGGACATCAACACGCCGCGAAACAGCCATTCCTCGCTCCAGCCCGGCAGCAGGCCCACCCAAAAGACATCTCCCCACCGCAAGGGATCCGCCACCCAGTGTAAATAGGCAGTGGCTGCCCGACGATAAGCCGGCCAGAACCGGTAAACCCCCCCGCTGAGCAGAGCCACCCCTAGCCCCAGCCCCGTTCCCCACGCCAAGGCCAGGGGATCCCAGCGAAACGGCACAGGGAAGGAGGATCCCAGCCCGATCCAGAGACCCACAACGAGAGCCGAGAACAGGGTGGTGATGCCCATCCCGTTTAAGATCTGTTCGCGCGTGCAGGGCTGGGTCTGGGAAGTCATGGAGGGGGATCCCTGTACTTTAACCCTATTTTTTAGGGTAGAGCGGATCTCGAAAACAACGGCTACCGAAATCCGCACTGGCATTCGGAAACAGAGCTACAGGGGCAGCAGCTTCTGCTGCGATCTTCACGGAACCTCATCAATCCCACCTCAGGTGCTGTTTTAGCAACTGGCCGTGCTGAGTCGATTGCTCCACCCAAACCGCAACTTGATCAGGACTGAGAGCCGAACCCTCTGAGTAGCAGGCCAGCCAAGCTTGGTGTAAGGCTTCAGGATCGGTGGGCATCTCCTGCAGATCCCAGCCAGGCATGCCCAATTCCTGGAGCAGCGTTTTCACCTTGGGATCGTAGCTGAGACCAAAACAGGCGCAGCCCTCTGCCGCCGCCATCACCAATCCGTGGTAGCGCATGGTGATCGCCAGCCTGACACCCCGAAAGACTCCTTTCAATAGACAGGGATCCCGAATTTCCAGCACTTGGCTACGGTGGGGTAGGCGCTGCTGAAGCTGCTGAGCCAAGTGGTAGTCTGGCCCAAGGTCAGGGGATCCGGGAGGAGCCAGCTGAAAGGGCACGAAGAGAAGGTATGCCCCCGTGGAAGCCTGGAGACGCTGTAAACCCTGGCTCAAAGCTTCTAGACAGGCTCCAGTCAGTTGCGGATGCGGACGCAAGACCACAGCAATGCGGGGCTGAGGCCACGTTTCCCATTCCGGCAAGGTTTTGGACGGCAAACTCCAGACGGGATCCGGAGCCACCTGGTGAGGGATCCCCCACTCTTGCAGCCATTGGGAGGCAACCCCATCCCGCACACTGATGGCCGTGCAACCTGCCAACGAGCGACGGGCTAGTGCACGAATCCACCCCCGCTGCAGCGGCCCGATCCCTTGGGCCCAGGCAACGGTTCTTAGCCCCCATCGCTGGGCTAGGCCCATTACCCCCAGGTAGTAGAGAGGGCTGCGCCAACTGGTGCGATCCTGCAGCAGGCCACCTCCACCCCAGATGAAAGCCTGGGCCTCCTGGAGACAGCGCCGTAAAGCCAAACTGTTGAAGCGCGGATAGGCCAGCACCCCATAGGTGGCAGCCGTTTCGGCAGGGCGACGGGAGAGCACCACCGGCTGTACGGGGCTGGGCAACTGCTCTAGCTCTCGTAAGAGAGCCAGCAACAGCGCCTCATCGCCGGCATTGCCGTAGCCGTAGTAGCCACAGATCAAAACCTGTGGCCGTTTCATCGAGTCCATCTGAGTAACAGGGATCCTAACTCACCCACAGAGTCCTGTGAGGTTGGAAAAGGCCGCGACGGCAAACCCTAGTTGGATGATGACTCCCTGAGCCATTGGATCAAATCGGCCAGGGTTTGGAAGTCCAACAGCGCTTCCGCCAAAGCCTCCAGTTGCTCGGTAGGTAAGAGGCGGATGGTTTCAGACAGGTCTTCCGGCAAAGATCCCAGCTTGCGCCGCAGTTGACTCAGAGTCAGTCGAGCTGCTTCTTGCTGCAGACCTTGCTGCAGACCCTGTTGCAGACCTTGCTCTAGGCCTTGTTTCAGGCCCTCCTCTCGCCCTTCTTTGAGGGCTTCTGCTCGCCACATCTGATAGATGGTCGATTCCCGCACAGCCAGACCTCCCAGTACCCTGCTAATTTCCTCTGGCGTCCATGTTAATCCTGCCAAAACAGCAGTGGCCGCTTTCACCTCTTGCCGTAGCTTTGGATCCTCTATCTCTGCTATTGCTCTGGCCACCTGCCGCAGACGGGGTTCTGGATTGTCCGGCTCTGCCAGTACCGCCAAGGGCAAGAGGCCTGGGTATCGGGATAGCACCTCTGGATCTTGTTCCCACAGGCGCAAGACCTCAAAGCGATGGGACAGGGATCCCCGTTGAAAAGAGGTTTGGTACACCCGTTCTGACTGGGTTTTTCTCAGGTAGATGACAATCTGCCGCACTTCCTGGGCAGGATAGCGGCGGTAGAGGCGCAGGCAGTAGTCGGCCATGCGGAAGGGGATGTCGGGATCCGGGTCGGTTTGAAACTCCAGATGCAAAATTAAGTTTTGGGCCCGCAGCAGGATAAGAGAGTCCGCGCGGATGGGCTCGGTGGACAGCTCCGTCGGCTGTAGCTGAGCCAAGGAAACAGGGGATCCCAGCAGCCACCGGGCAAAGGACTCGGGGAACCATTCCACCAAGTACTTGCAGACGTTATCGTAGGCCACAGGATCCCTTTCCTACAAAAGCCGATTCTCCCGATGGCCCCTCTGCCGAGATCAGCCGTAGTACCCTTGGTTGATGCGGTTTTCCAGTTGGTTAGCCCCTTCCTGATACTCGCCAAACACGAAGTTCTCGGCGTTGGCTTTGATCAAGGCCTTTTGCTGCTCCGTCAAACCGGAGATCTGCAACATATCTTCCAGGCTCCTGTAGGGAGCGTTCTTCACCAGGATGCGAGCTAGGGTGGGATAGAAGCCGGGCAGTTGGCGGTAGTTGCGCAAGATGGTGTTGTTCACGTCAATCGGAGTGTCTAAGTGCTTTACCGGGGGAAGCTCTGCGGCCCTGGCCACAACAGGGATCCCCAAAGGAGCGAAGCACAGACAGAGCACTAACACCACACGAACCAAGATGGACAGCAGCCAGCGCATAGCATCACTTCTCCAAGCAGAATCCAAAAGGCTCATCTGTATAGGTTGCTAACATTCTCCGACCATCTAGTGTCTCATCCCCTCCACCCCGAATCGAAGGCCAAGACAGGATTTGGATCCCGACAGAAACAATTTTTAACAACTATGATCAGGAGACAGTCTTTCTTGCTCTCCCTTTCTCGGCTATCGCACCATGTCCGACTTGGCCCTTCTCCACTCGACTCGACTTGACCCCCCCAGCCGGGATCCATCTCCAGGGATCCCAGAACCCACCCCTTCTCCCGATGTGGGGTTGCTGGAGCAGACCGAACTCTTTCTCAGACGGCACATTGGGCCGGATGCCCGGCAAATCGGGCAGATGTTGCAAGCGTTAGGGCTGAGTTCGCTGCGGGAGCTGGTGGAAAAAGCGGTGCCGCCGGCCATTCGCAGCAGCCAGCCTTTGCAATTGGGATCCCCTTGCCCTGAGCAGCAGGTGTTGGCGGAACTGCAGGCAATGGCGGCCCAGAACCAGGTGTGGCGCTCCTTTTTGGGCATGGGCTATTCCAACACCCTGACGCCACCGGTGATTCAGCGCAACATCCTGGAAAACCCTGCCTGGTACACCCCCTACACCCCCTACCAAGCTGAGATTGCCCAGGGACGGTTGGAAGCCCTGCTCAACTTCCAGACGATGGTGATCGACCTGACGGGGATGGAGATCGCCAATGCTTCCCTGCTGGACGAGGCCACCGCAGCCGCCGAAGCCATGGCTCTTGCCTACACCTTGGCAGGCAGGGGATCCCCAGTTTTCTGGGTGGATCGGGGCTGTCATCCCCAGACGATTGCAGTGGTGCAGACGCGGGCAGAGCCCTTGGGGATCCAGGTGCGCATAGCCGATCCAACAGAACTCTCCCTGGAAAAGGGCTTTGGATTACTCCTGCAGTATCCCAGCACCTATGGGGAAATCCGGGATTACCGGCAGTTGGTGGAGCAGGCTCACCAGAAGGGGATGGTGGTGGCGGTGGCTGCCGACCTGCTCAGCTTAACCCTATTGCAACCGCCGGGAGAGTGGGGAGCGGACATCGTGGTGGGATCCACCCAGCGCTTCGGCGTGCCTTTGGGCTATGGCGGCCCCCATGCGGCTTACTTCGCCACCCGCGAGGCCCACAAGCGGCTGCTGCCAGGACGGCTGGTGGGGATTTCTCAAGATGCTCAAGGCAAGCCGGCCCTGCGCTTGGCGTTACAGACCCGCGAGCAGCACATCCGGCGGGACAAGGCCACCAGCAACATCTGCACTGCCCAGGTGCTTTTGGCGGTGATGGCTTCTATGTATGCCGTCTACCACGGCCCCCGCGGCTTGCGACACATAGCCGAGCGCATCCACCGCCAGGCCCATCACTTGGCCACCGGGATCCGTCAGTTGGGCTATGAGGTGGGGCCCGAGCATTTCTTCGATACCTTCTGGGTCAAGGTAGCTTCTCCAGAGCAGGTGCAGGCGATCCAGGCCGGCGCTGCCCAGCGACAGATCAACCTACGCCAGATCGATGACCAGACGCTGGGGATCAGCTTGGATGAGGCTACCACCGCTCAGGATCTGCGGGATCTGTGGGAGATCTTTGCCGGAACCGTTCGCGTCAGCGGAGCGGAGTCCTTACCGCCAGCTTGGGATCCCGACAGCCCAGAGCTGGACTTGGGCCAGAGCCTGCCGCCCCAGCTCCTGCGCACCACCCCCTACCTCACCCATCCGGTCTTTAACCGTTACCACTCGGAAACTGAGCTGCTGCGCTATATCCACCGCCTGCAAAGCCGGGATCTGGCTCTCACCCATTCCATGATCCCCTTGGGCTCTTGCACCATGAAGCTGAACGCCACGGTGGAGATGATGCCGGTCACCTGGCCGGAGTTTGCCCAGCTCCATCCTTTTGTGCCCCTGGAGCAGGCCCGCGGCTACCAAGCCCTCTTTGCCCATTTGGAAAAGATGCTGGCGGAGATCACCGGCTTTGCCGGAGTTTCTCTGCAGCCCAATGCCGGATCTCAGGGGGAATATGCCGGCCTGTTGGCTATCCGCCGCTACCACCAAGCCAGAGGGGAAAGCCGGCGGCAGGTGTGCTTGATCCCCACCTCGGCCCACGGAACCAACCCGGCCAGCGCCGTGATGGCGGGGATGCAGGTGGTGAGCGTAGCTTGTGATGAAGCCGGCAATATCGACATTGAGGATTTGCAGGCCAAGGTGGAGCAGCACGGGGAGCGGCTGGCAGCCTTGATGATCACCTACCCTTCTACCCACGGCGTGTTTGAGGAAGGGATCCGCCAGATCTGCCAGATCGTCCACGAGGCGGGGGGACAGGTGTACATGGATGGGGCCAACCTCAACGCTCAGGTGGGCCTCTGCCGTCCTGCCGAGCTGGGGGCCGATGTCTGCCACCTCAACCTGCACAAGACCTTCTGCATTCCCCATGGGGGAGGTGGGCCGGGGGTAGGGCCCATTGCCGTGGCCCGCCACCTTGTGCCCTATTTGCCTGGCCATCCTGTTTTGCCCGGCTGTAACGGCCCCGTCAGCGCTGCCCCGTGGGGCAGTGCCAGCATTTTGCCCATCTCCTGGGCCTACATTCGCCTTATGGGATCCGCCGGCCTCACCCTGGCCAGCCAAGTGGCCATCCTCAACGCCAACTACATCGCCAAGCGGTTGGATCCCTACTACCCGGTGCTCTACAAGGGGCCGGGGGGGTGGGTGGCCCACGAGTGTATTTTGGATTTGCGCCCCCTGAAAAAAAGCGCTGGCATCGAGGTGGAAGATGTGGCCAAGCGCCTGATGGACTATGGCTTCCACGCCCCCACCATCTCCTGGCCGGTGCCGGGGACAATGATGGTGGAGCCCACCGAGAGCGAATCTCTGGAGGAGCTGGATCGCTTCTGCGAGGCGATGATTGCCATCCGCCAGGAGATTGCCGCCATTGAGCGAGGCGAGATGGATCCGGTGCGCAATCCCCTCAAGCTGGCCCCCCACACCGCCGAGGTGGTGGCTGCCGACCACTGGGATCGCCCCTATCCTCGCTCGCTGGCCGCCTACCCGCTCCCTTGGGTCAAGGCCCACAAGTTCTGGCCCAGCGTCAGCCGCATCGACAACGCCTACGGGGATCGCCACCTGGTGTGCAGTTGTCAGCCCTGGTTGGAGGAATGATGGCTGCTTTCGAGCCTGGCTCGGAATCAGAAGAGGAGGTTCAGTTGTATCCAAAGGCGGGATCCGCTATAACCCAGTCAGGGATCCCTGGCCAACGGATGAGAAAAAATCCCCGTCTTGAGCGGTTCACGTCAGTGGGGCCAAGTTCTTTGCCTATTCTTACTCGGCTAACCCTGGGGCTGTTGGCGGGATCCCTCGTGGCCTGTCGCAAGATGCCTGATCCGGTTGCTCAAGAAGTGGATCAGGATCCCGTGCGGCGTCACATCGGCAAAGATGGCACGCATTTTGAGGCTTCCCTGGGGGATACCCGCGCTCTTCCCCCCCAGTTTCCCCGTCACTTGCAGTTGCCCAACGCTGTCATCATCTCTTCGGGACAGATTCGGGATCGAGAGGGGGGCCTTGCTTCCCTGATCTTGCAGACCTCTCAGCCTCTGGAGGCGATTGCCGCCTACTATCGCCGCACCCTGTGGGGCCGGGGCTGGGACATCCTCTCGGACATCGAGCAGGCCAATGGGATCCGCACCTTGGTGTTCGAGTCTCCCCCCCACCCAGAAAAGCCTCTCCAACAGGCGGTGGTGCAAGTGGGATCCCCCCGTCGCGGGCCGGATCAGGTGGAATATCGCGATATCTTGATTTTGCTGAGCACCGTATCCCCCTCTGCCACGGCAGAAGACCTCTCTGCGGCCAAGCTCGCTCCCCCAACTTTCCCCTGAGGATGCCCATCTATACCCAGTCAATTCTGATTGCGGCCAGCGTGGCCCAGGTGGATCGCTGTCTCACCGACCTGGAGTTGATGAAGCGCTGGCTCAACCCGCTGTTGGGCTGTGAGGCGGTGGGATCCCCTCTAGCGGAATTGGGCAGCCGCTACCGCTTTTTCCTTCGCTTGCCGTTTGTATCCCCCAGCTTGGATTGCGTGATTACAGAGCGGGCAGAAGGCTTGGTGCAGTGGCAGTTTAAGGGATTTTTTGAAGGAACCGACCGCTGGGAATGCCATCCCCAGCCGGGGGGTACCCTTCTAGTCAATTGCTTCAACTTCCGCATCCCCAGTCCCTGGGTGGCGGCAGGGTTTTACCTGTTGGCAGCAGGGCCGACCCAGCAGGATATGCGGGCCCAGCTCCGACGGCTGAAGGCGGTGGCCGAGGCTTTGGGTTAGGCTGGTGGCAAGTAGTAAAGAAACGTAAAAAACTGCAATGACCAGCAACAGCGGACTGTTTAACCGTCGCTTTGCCGACAACTTCATCCCCCAACCAGCCAACACTTCTCTGGAAATCGGCCAGATTGCCCCCGATTTTGAGCTGCCGCGCGTGCAAGGGGATCCCGTGCGGCTATCGGACTACCGCGGCCAAAAGCCGGTGGTTCTGGCTTTTACTCGCATCTTCACCGAAAGGCTTTTTTGCCCTTTTTGCTACCCTCACATCCAAGAGCTGAAAACCCGCTACGGCGAGATCCAAGCTCTGGGGGCCGAGCTGCTGATGGTCACCAGCACCGATCCGGTTCAAAGCCAGCAGATTCAAGCGGATCTGCAACTGCCCTACCCACTGCTGGTGGATCCCGAGTGCAAAACCTTCCGCCTCTATGGGGTTGGCCAAGCTTTGGGAGCACCCCTGCCGGCCCAGTTCGTTGTGGATCGGGAGGGCAAACTGCGCTTCAAGCATGTTTTCTCCTTTGCCCAGCCCAATGCCGATACCGATGAGGTGCTGCGGGTGTTGCGGGAGGGGCTGCAAACCGGCTGGGATGGAACCCGTAGGGTGGCCCCTATCCCCTTTTTCTAGGGATCGGGCTTCTCTGCCATTGGACTTCCAGGGAGAGAGACTGCGATGTTTGCCCGTCTGGCCCAGAGTGGGGCGCGTCAGGCCGAGATCCTGGAGGTGGTTTTGCGCCACGGCTGGGACTACATGCGCCGCTTGCTCTGATACATTTACGCTGAACACTGCTGAACATCACTGTTCAACTATGCAGCGATAGCATTCTGTTTGTTTCCATTCGCGTTAGCGGGACGGAG